>DAOUVA010000044.1 GCA_030667885.1 Phycisphaerae bacterium | reverse complement strand
TTTGCCAGAATTTTCTACATTCGTATTTGTGTCTATCTCGTTTGTCATCCTGAAATTTATCCTTGAGAAATTACACCAAATATTATTCCTGAAATCGTAGCCATTACAATAACAAGCACAATGAAAACAATGGTCTTTCGGGTTCCCATAACCGAGCGAATTACGAGCATATTCGGCAAAGACAAAGCCGGACCAGCCAGAAGCAATGCCAATGCGGGGCCTTTTCCCATGCCCGCACCCATAAGACCCTGCAAGATAGGAATCTCTGTTAGGGTAGCGAAATACATGAAAGCCCCGGCAACGGCGGCAAACAGGTTAGCCCAAACTGAGTTGCCGCCAACCGCCGCGTTCACCCACTTTGCAGGAAAGATACCTTCGTGCCCGGGTCTGCCCAAAAGGAACCCGGCTATCAGGACACCGGCCAGTAGCAAAGGCAGTATCTGCACAGCGAAATCCCAGGATGCTCCAAACCACCGGTGCAGTTCGTCATTAGTGAACCACAATAATATCATCACTCCGAAACCTGCCAGAAGAAAGAGAACCAGAATCCAGCGAATCCTGAGTATCAACTCGTAAAGTTTGTTCTTCCGAACATCCTGGATATCCTGAAGAAGCTCCGCCGGTATTTCATGCGTTTTTCCGGATGTATCCAGAAATGTTACAGTTTCTTCTGTTTGGTTGAGTAAAGCACCTTCGACCCTGTATGTGGTTAAGCCTCCCGGACAGCACAGGAATACGGCCCTGACGTCTCCAGTCCGCGCCCAGTTGGCGAAGACAAGGATTCCAACCATCGAAGCAAAATACAGTGCGTTTTTCCACAACGGCCGGCTGACCTGAGGCTCGGGCATAGCCATTTGACTATTGGCTTTTTCAAGCTCTTCTTTGCGATAAATAAAGTGCATGGAGAGCCCGATTACAACACTGAAAACAATTGCCCCGACTGCGCGGGCGATACCGATTTCAAGCCCAAGAACCCGGGCGGTCAAAATTATCGCCAGGACATTAATGGCAGGCCCGGAATAAAGAAACGTAGCGGCTGGGCCCAGACCGGCCCCCATTTTATAAATACCCGCAAACAGCGGCAAAACCGTGCAGGAACAAACCGCAAGAATCGATCCTGAAACCGATGCAACTGCATAAGCCAGGACTTTGTTTGCCTTTGCACCGAGGTATTTCATTACCGACGCCTGGCTCACAAAAATCGAAATGGCGCCGGCGATAAAAAAGGCCGGTATCAAACACAGCAAAACGTGCTCACGGGCATACCACTTGACCAGATGCAGCGATTCGGTAATTGCGTTATCAAAACGGACCTTCCCGACTGGCAGATAATAGCATCCGAGAAATACCGCGATAATAATTGTTACTTTTTTCCAATTCTCTTTAAGATTCATAAAATAATCCACAAGCTACAAGGCTTTTTTGCGACTATTCATCGTCGGAAGTTTGCTGAGTTAAGTCTTCTCCGGCGTAAGGCGAAGAGCAGCCTCCGCTACACGAATGCCGAGTTTTCCCGCGGTGTCCATCCCAAATTCATCTTTTGTGATGTCATCCTTGTAAGCGTTCCATAGAGTTGCGCCCTGATGTGCCCCGGGCTTGCCTCCGACAATCATCATTTCATGGCAGAGTAAAATATTCTGTATCTGATCGATAACCAATTCCTGACCTCCGTTTCGGTATGCCCCAACTGCCAAAGCTCCGGCGGCCGTGTCGGCAAGGAGCAGACTGGGCTTGCGCAGAACGGCACAACGTTCCAGAAACGCCTTGCAAAGAGCACTCATGCTACGGAAATAGCTCGGCGAACCAATAATCCACCCCCCAACGTTGGGATCCCGCAGCTTAGGCAGGACACTGTCGAAGTCGTCTGTTATTTTCCCGCTGCCGGAGAAGCCCGAGATTTCAAGGCCGCCCAAATCAATCAGTTCAACCTCGATACGACTATCAACTTTCTTAGCCGCATCAAGCGCAGCCTGTACAGCGGTCGCCGTAGTCTTACCCTTTCGCGGGCTGCAGGAAATGCCCAAAATCTTAATGGTCTTACGGTCCCCTGCGAAGGCTGTTGTCGATGAAATGGAAACAGCAGCTCCGGCGGCAAGCGTTTTGTTTATGAATTTTCTCCTATTCATTTTTGTTCCTCCAAATTTGGTTTCATTATCATTGCAAAAGAATACGTTGTGAGAACTTCGACAAAAATAATCCTGACTTTTTATTTACAGCTTTGTTTTCCATTGCAATTAACAGCAATATCAATACCAGGCTCTCCGGAAACTTCTGAAAGAAGTTTGTCCATCTCACCCGCAGCACCGCTGCGAACCATCATCCCGACTTTAAGTGCTTCTTTGATGTCTCCGGTTTCAATACCGAGTTTCCCGGCTTTATCGAGATGAAACTTTACACACGGATGACAGTTGCATGAAACAGACGCACCAATCGCTATTAATTCTTTTGTCTTATTATCAAGCATACCAATACCCTCTTAATTCTTACTTGTTTAAAGTATCACAGCAAAACGCTCATATTACAAGGCCTTAAGTAGCTTTTCATTGTCCCTTACCTGCTGTTTCAAAACATCGCTTACACACGAAAAGAAATCCACGATACAAGGTGTCTTGAGTTTATAAATGACCTTTAGCCCTTTTTTGCGGAATCCCAACAGGCCGGCATTAACCATCACCGAAAGATGCCGTGAAACATTTGACCTTTCCGCGCCGATATGTTCGGCTATGTCACAGACACACTGCTCACCGTCTTTTAGAAAATCGACAATCGCTATTCGCAGCGGATGCGCAATCGCCTTTGCTATTTCCGCCTGCTTTTCAAATAACAGCCGCTTTGTCTTGCTTAACATTTCAGCTCCCGAACATATATTACTATGTGATTATATGCTCATATACTAAGATGTTGTTTGTAAAGGTCGAGCAAAATCCTGAAAATTCCAGAAAAATATCTTGTTTAAATTACTCACACAGATGAGTTCTACCATTGTTAACTCTTGGGATTTTATCTTGATAAACAATGTTGAACTGTACTTACAAGTTTATTTGGTAGTAATATCCACTGTATTCTCGACCAGGTTTAGAATGTTGCCAGGAAATAAAAGCCCGCGATAATGAGCAGAATCCCACCTACGATTCGTATGGCAGACTCGGTTCTCTTTGCCCTAATCGCCGATTTGCCGAAAGATGCACCCAGCATAATTAGAGCTAACGGTAAGCTGAATCCCACTGCATAGGCAGCAGTTATCGCTATCGTCCACAAGGTATAGCCTTGTAGCACTGCCACTCCTAACACGATGTAAATTCCGGGATTGCAGGCCAGAGAAGCGACGCTGACGCCTCCTCCCATGACCAGTCCAAATGCTGCTGCGCCGAGGAGTCCCTTCGGTCGGGAGCCGGTATCAGCAGTTTTTGTGGGCAGCTTGAAGGGCAATAACTTTAGTGCAGCGAGGCCAACAAAAATCGCAACCAGCCCGGCAAACACCTTCCAATATTTGCCCATTATATCCTGAGCTACCTGCCCTATGAAGCCTGCCACAGTGCCAAGAATAATGAGCGCTATAGTTGTCCCCAGCATGAAGAATAGGGCAGCAAGAAACTTTGCCCGACGATCACGGTCCTCCCGCGTGCCCGAATAGCCTACTATCGCGCCTAACAGGGGCAACGTACAGCAGGCACTTGCAACCGCACTGGCCAGTCCGAGAACAAACGCTAAGGGCAGGGCCACGGGCCGGAATCCGACCTGTTCAAGTACGGTCCTGGCCCAAACCATTATTCCTTGAATCCATTCCATTTTTCTTGATGGTCTCCACTACGGACATGAAGCTCCACTGCCAGGTGGGCAACAGCCTGAACTCGGCCTCGATGCAGCTACAAAGGCCTGGACCAACTTAGTCTCAGTGATCTGGTCCGCCGAAACTCCGCTCATCCCGCCACCTTTTACCATAGCAAGAACACAGGGGGCGGACAACTGCTTTGTCAAGTTCGCATAATTGGGTGCGATCTGCTTAAGTCTGAAAGCAGAAATGCTAATTCCACCAGCCTGAATTTTTTTGGCCGCGGCTTCGATCTCGTTAGTGATAGTTTGGATATCTTGTTGGTCCTCGGCGGCAAGGAGGACAAAAACAGCATCAATATCTGCCGCCGCCTTGTTGAGTGAAGCCAGGGAATCCAGTTCAGGCCCCCATAAAGCGGGTGAAGCTTTGCCCGGAAGGTCTTCCTCTGTTTTTTCATTGGCCACAGCAGGAGTCTCTGTGTCGCCCTTTGACGCCGTCAGATCTTGTGTCGTGGCTTCAGCTTTTAGCGGCGAAGGAGTGTCCTGTATGACCTCAGGTTGGATTGCGGCGAACGTACTCTGTCCCTGCTCTGTCGACGAATCTGACTTTCTGATGATTGACCGCGCCAAAACTGACCCGGCTGCAATCACAATAAGTATAAATACCCCAATCTTCCAGTTCTTGCCTGCACTATCAGAGCCCGACGTGCAGCAACTGCCTCCGTCACAGCACGGCTGGAGGTCACTTGCACTGTCCTGGCTACTAACCTGTTCTTTGTCATCATTCATTTTGATATCCTTTCTGAAAGAAATTAAAATCGAATACGTATTCTGTAATGGTTATACACACTGCGAAACATTCTCTCTCATGGCATTCTCAACAGTTAGGGGTACGACAGGAAGACTGCCGCTATCTTCGTTTTCCAGCCGTGATCCTGTTTTGGACCACAACAGCAGTGTCGAACTGAAGACTACGGTAATACAGCCTGCCTCCTGGAAAATGACTGCCAACACAGGGGTGAGCATCCCAAAACCTGCAAGGATAAACCCTATTATATTGTACATAATGGAAAAGAAGATATTGAGCTTGATGCGTAACAGGACTTTTCGAGACATGTCCATGAAATTTACGACCCGCGATAGATCATCATTCATCAAAGTCACATCTGCTGTTTCAACCGCTACATCTGTCCCTGCTGCGCCCATAGCAATGCCCACATCAGCCAGGGCGAGTGCCGGGGCATCGTTGATACCGTCGCCAATCATACCGACAACAAGCCCCTGTTTTTGCAGCTTTTCGACATATTGCAGTTTTTGTTCCGGAAGAAGCTCGGCCTGGAAATCATCAACTCCGATTTCTTCCGATACGGCCTTGGCTACCTTGTGATTGTCTCCGGTAAGCATCGTAATATTCTTAATGCCCATCGCTTTCAAGGATGCAATTGCACGAGGAGTCTCATGGCGAATCTCATCCGCAATAGCGATCAAGCCAACAGGCTTCAAGTTATTAGACACAAGAATCGTGGTTCTACCCTGCTCAGTCTGCTCTGAAATCATATTCTCGATGTGTTCGGAAATAGGCACTCCTTTGTCACGCAGAAATTCATTCTTACCCACTAATATCTTCGTGCCATCCAATCGGGCGGTAACACCCATTCCAATTTCGATCTTGAACTCATCGGGATCAGGAACCTGAATGTCACACTCTCTGGCGCGATTCATGACCGATCTGGCTAATGGATGCTCAGAGTACTTCTCCGCTATCGCAGCTAAGCGTAATACCTCTTCTTCCGATATGCCGTCAAAGGCAACCACATCGACAACCTTTGGTTTTCCAAAGGTAAATGTGCCTGTCTTATCCACAAGGAGCACGTCCATTTTGTTCGCCAGTTCCAGGAACACGCCTCCCTTAATAAGTACGGCATGGCGGGCCATATTAGATATGCCGGCAGTTACAGCCGTTGGTGTGGCAATAGCAAAGGCACATGGACAGGCGACCAGTAGAACCGAGACAGCAACTTTGATATCACCAGATGTTAGGAAGGATATTACTGCCAACACCAGTACGGTAGGCAAAAACCACACCGTAAAGCGGTCGGCAAGATTCTGAATCGGAGCTTTTGTACCTTGAGCCTGTTCGACAAGATGTACTATTCTGGCCAGCGTTGTGTCCGGACCAACCTTAGCGGTCTTGATCTCAAGCCGACCTGTTTCGTTCAGAGTTCCACCAAATACCTCTCCGCCTTTGAATTTCTCGACCGGCATTGATTCGCCGGTAATTGGAGCCTGGTTTACACAGCTTTGGCCACCTACTACAATTCCATCAACGGGGATACGTCCTCCAGGTCTGACGACCACAACATCTCCGATCTGAACCTCATCGACCGGCACAACAACCTCTTCTCCGTTGTGACGTATGGTTGCCCTTTTGGGGGTAAGATCCAGCAGATTCCTGATACCCCTGCGTGTCTTATCAAGCGTGTAGGTTTCCAGTGCACCTGCTACGGCCATAATGAATACAACAACTGCCGCCGCTCGGAATTCACCAACTGCAATGGTAGCAATAAGAGCAACGGTGACAAATACATTGACAGTTATCTTTCGGTTAAAGATGTCCTTGAAGCCCAAAATGAACCGTAGATAGCCGCCAAATAGGGTAGCAACAAGTGCTATTCCCGCATTCACAAACGTTGGACCAATGTCCCGGTAAGCCAGGGCCCAACTCGCTAAAATCAGAATGCCGACAATGCCAGGAACAATGCTTAGAACTGCTATTTCCCTGTATTTGGCCACCTTATCATGTTCGTTTTTGCTAATGGCAAAAATCTCCCATCGAGCAGGAAAGGAGTGTTTTGCAAAACATACACTCAGTGCTCGCTAAACTGCATTTCTTCTTAGTTATAAGATTCTTCTGCGTCTTTCTTCTCAACGGTTTTCTCGTCATCTTCATTTGCAGGACCGCAGCAGTTTTCTCCGGGACCACAGCAGCCACCGGTTTTGGTCATGGACTCCCAAATTATTGCCAGCAGGCCTTTCTTCTTCTTTTTCGTTTCCATTTCTCTTTTGACTCCTTGATAAATTTACCCATAGTATATCGTAACGGTATTCCTTTTAACTCGGTCTCTTAAACATCCGGCTTATCCCAATTTCTGGCCGCAGAACTCTCACCCCTTCTTGTAACAGGCGCACAGCTCATCTCTGTCCAGTTTGCTGACACGTTTGACCTGCCTGCCGTCCGCGACGATTTGCTTATCATCGGCTATGGAATTCTGCATCCACCGAACCGCTTCAAGAACACGTTGGGGAGCATCTCCATCGGGCAGGCGATAATACATCCACCTGCCTTCTTTGCGAACCTGGACTAATCGGGCCTGCCTGAGAATAGACATATGCTTTGAAACGGTCGAAGGGGCCAGGCCCAGCATCTCAATCAACTGGCACACACAAAGCTCGCCGTTGCGGAGCATCATTATGGCCCGGACCCTGTTTTTGTCCGAGAGGGCTTTGGTCATATTAATGAAATCGAGCATCAAAACATCTCCTATACTTCGCCATTTAACGAATTATACTTTACAAATAAATACGAGTCAAACGAAAAAGTGTTCGATTTTCAAAATAAACTGCTTCTTTGATAATATCGGTGGTTTTGCAATCAGTATTTTTTTCTAAACCTCGCAGCGGGTATGTTCAGGAGTTTGCGGTACTTTGCAACGGTGCGCCTGGCCAAATGGTTAATGCCGAGTTCTGATAATTTCTCACGTATCTGCTCGTCATTCAAGGGTTTGCTTTTGTCCTCGGCGTCAATAATCTGCTGCAGCTTGGCCCTTATAGCCTCCCAGCTTAAGCTGGCGCCGTAAACATCTTCGGTGCCTCCGCTAAAGAATTTTCGCAGCGGCAAAACGCCCCAGGAACACTGGACGTATTTGCCGGCAACGGCCCTTGAGATTGTGGCCAGATGAACGCCAACTTCGTCTGCAATTTTTGACATCGGCAGCGGCCGAAGATATAGCTGTCCCTTCTCAAAGAAATCCTTCTGGAACCTGACGATTGCTTTTGTAACCTTCAACAGCGTACTCTTTCGCTGCTCTATCGCATCTATAATCCATTGGGCTGAACGCAGATTATTCTGCAAAAACTTTTTCGTATTATCGGCGGTTTTGTTATCTTTCGCCATTTTTGCGTAGTAATCATTTACTCTCAATCGGGGCAAATCATAATCAGCCAGGCGTACAAAATACTGGTCCGAATTATCCAATAATTCCACTATCACATCCGGAGTAATGGGGTGGTTTTGGTCCCGCCCGATCTGCATTCCGGGCGACATGTCAAGCTTGCTCAAATGCAAAATAGCCCGATTGATTGCATCGATGCCGCAATTCATTTTCTTCGCGATATCCGGCAGCTTATTTTCAAGAAGCTCTTTCATATGCTCAGTAATCAGGCGGGATTCAAAGCTCATATCTTCACTGCTTTGTGACATCTGGATAAGAAAGCACTCCCCCAGGTCCCGTGCACCGACACCTGCGGGCTCTAATTTCTGAACAAGCTCCAGCGCTTTATTCAAATCGTCGATAGTGAAATCGCCTTTGTCCTTGTTGTGCAATTGCTCCAACCTTACGGACAGATACCCTCTGCCATCGATATAATCTATAATCATATCGCCGGCTTTTTTCACGCCTTCTTCGGCTTCCACTAATCCCCACTGTTCACCCAGATATTCGTGCAGTGACTGGGGACGGGCGGCGGTATTCTTTATCGCCTCAAGTTTTTTGTCCGGATCGCCACTGGAAACCCGCTTCTTAAAAGGCCCGGACTCGTTCAAATAGTCCTTGAAACTATCACTCAAATTCTCAAGGCGTTCGAAATCTTCTGCTTTATTGTTGTCCTTGCTAACGACGAGGTCTTTTTCTTCTATATCATCCTGAGGCTGTTGTTCATTAGAATCATCCTCTTCAGGATTTGACGGTTCGGTCATTTCCAGAACAGGATTACTGTTAAGCTCCTGCTCTATTCTTTCCTGAAGGGCAAGGATTGGAAGCTGGAGAATCTCCATCGATTGTATCATATGCGGAGCGAGCTTCATTCTCTGCTCCATCCGCATCTGACCTCTCATCTCCAGTTTCATAGATACACCTGAAAAAATTCTTTATTCCGACGGTTATTCCTGACTTTACTGTATATATCATAAACACACAGGAGAATTTCGTCAATATTCGAGGTGTAATTGAGGAAACTTTACGAACAAAGATGAAAATTACTCTAATTCCCGCCGGCCAATAATAGCATCGGTAAGAATTTTACCGCTTGCGTATTCAATAGTACTGCCGGAGGGAAGCCCCCTTGCCAATCGAGTGATCTTTACGCCTGCCGTTCTAAGCAGTGAGCTTATATAAAGTGAGGTGCCGTCGCCTGCCATATTAGGATTGGTCGCCATTATCACCTCTTCTACATCACCCCCGCGCACCCTGTCCAGAAGCTGCTCGATAGTCAAATCGCCCGGCTCGATTCCGTCAAGCGGTGCGATATGGCCGCCAAGGACATGATACACCCACTTGCAGGCCCCGGTTTTTTCGAGATTTATGATATCTTTTGACTGCTCTACTACACATATAATACTCTTGTCCCGTCTCTCATCGCAGCAAATTTGGCAAGTCGATTGCTCCGAGAGATTGTAACATATTTGGCAGTGCTTGATTTTGTCCTTAACATCCCTGATGGCCTCGGCAAGTGCCATGGCCTCGTGCTGCTCGGCTTTTAGTATGTAAAAGGCCAGCCTCTCGGCCGTCTTCGGCCCAATCCCGGGGAGCTTCTCAAACTCAGTGATAAGTTTATTCAAAGTTTCTGTATAAACACTGCTCATAAACGAAATAATCCATCATTAAACAATAGCTAATTTCAGTCTTCTTCCACTGCGGTTATAGTTGCGTCCAGCCCCATAAGGATAGTTTTGACAGCGGGGTTGTTGATCATCTCATTCCTTCTTTGGCCGGTGGTCTTCGGCCGATTTTTCTTAATTTCGGCTTTTGTCTGCCCGGCTGCGATTTCAAACTTCAATCTCAGAGGTATTGAAAACTGCTCGCTCAGCAAGCTCTGGATTTGCTCGGCTCGACCATTACTTTCGCACATTTGTTTCTGCATCTTAGCCGATGACCCGAACTCAAGCGTCAAGACGCCGTTTTCGAATCGTAACGGCACAGCGGAGCTTAACAGCCCACTGGTACCCGGCCCGAGTTTAGTAGTAATAACTCCCAGGAGACTTTCCCAATCATCTTTTATCGAGTGTATTCCAGGCAGTCCGGATGAATCTCGCGGTTTGCTGCTCGTAACTTGCGGGGCGTTATTTGATGACTGGTGTTTACTGGTTTGGGATTTATCCGGCTGGGCTACGGCCTTGATTGGTATGTTACCGCCGGGTGGGAAGTTTTTTTTTATGGCGAGCGAAGCGCCCAGGCGCAATTGAGAAAGAAGCTCCTCGACATTCAGGAAATGCTCACTCAAGGCAAATCTCAACATCGAAGCTTCCAGAAGTGCCCTGCTTGTATCACTGTTTTTGATTGTCCATCGCAGTTTTTCCAGCGTCGAAATATTGTAAACGAGCGCAGCTACGTCAAATTTTTCAGCTAATTCACCCGCCCTCTTTCGCTGCTGGTCGGTTAAAATCACAAGCTTGCTATCGGTACCCATAGATTTTACCACCATCAAATCACGCATATAATCGATAAGCGAATCAACGACCTGGGCCTCGCTTATGCCGGTACTAACTAAATCCTCTATAGCTGTAAGTGTCCCGGCCGGGTCGCTGTCGCCGATTTGCCCGATGAGATTCCAGACTTTCTCGCTGTTCGGACAGCCTAAAAACTCTTCGAGTATCCGGCTGTTCAAAGGTTCAACTCCCGTGCTTATCATTCTATCGAGCAGGCTCAGGCCGTCTCTCATCGAACCGTTCGCCATTTTCGCCAGGGGCAGCAGCAAATCCTCTTCGTACTTTATCTTTTCTTTTTTGAGCAAAGCCTTCAACTGCCCGGCTATCGCGGCCGGCCCAATATTGCTGAAGTCGAATCTCTGGCATCTCGATTGAATTGTCGCTATGACCTTGTTCGGCTCGGTTGTGGCGAAAATAAACTTGATATGACTGGGCGGTTCCTCCAGTGTCTTTAAGAGTGCGTTGAAGGCCGAAGGAGTGAGCATGTGAACTTCGTCAATGATGTAAATCTTATATCTCGAACGCGCAGGCCGATAGATTGCATTCTCACGAAGCTCTCGAATTTCATCAACTCTATTATTCGATGCACCATCTATCTCGATAACGTCAATATCCTCACCGATATTTATCGCAATACAGCTATCGCACTTACAACACGGCTTTGTGGTAGGTTTATCGACGGCAAGACAATTGAGTGCTTTTGCCAGGATGCGGGCCATAGTCGTCTTACCGACGCCCCGAGTACCCGAAAAAAGGTAAGCGTGCGAAACCCTGTCGGTCTTTATAGCATTCTTCAATGTTTGAGCTATAGGGTCCTGACCGACAACATCGTCAAACGTTTGCGACCTGTATTTTCTTGCAAGAACTGTATAAGCCATTTTCAAACGATTAGTGATTAATGATTATTGATTATTTCACATAAAACTTATCTATACTATTGCAAATTCTGAACTTCTATCTTTTGCTGTTTTTCTTGACTTGATAAAAATAGCTGCTAACTCTTGACTCTCTCTTAATAAATCAACAACTTGTTTTTCACTAAGTAATTTTTCCACAATTATAAAATCCATCCAAAAGCAGGATTCATCGGCTTCCTCGATCACAATACTCAACTTAGAAGCAAAATCTGCCTTTGATTGTGCAATACAAGCAGCCCGATAGTTTGAAGTAACAGAGGTGGAGCACCTAATGAACTGCTTTCTGATATGATTACCTAAATCAGTCTCAGGAAGAGCAAGACTCAACTTGACACAACGATGTGCAAATTGTGAAGTTCGCTCTTTTAGATCATTTTCCTTCATTTTGCCGTTCAATAATCATTTATCATTTATCAATAATCATTTAAAAGGTGGCCGGGTTTACCCACAGCACAACCAAGCGACACGCTTATGGCTGCTCGGTTCCCCGCCTGACCAGATTCGCGGGCTCGGCTTGCATGGGACCCGGCCCCAAAATTAATTATTGATTATTTTCTACACTACTAACTACTCATTTGCTCGGAGTATTTTGGTAGTATAACAGAGAAGATAGCTATTGCCACATAAATTTTATATTGACATTTTTTCCGGCGGCAGTAAATTCGATAATCGATGATAAAAACAAATATCCAGGAGCCGCCTCTGGCTTATTCTATTACGAAAGGGATTGATTATGTTGGTAAAAATTGAGGATACCTGCACCGCCTGCGAGCTTTGCGTCGATACCTGTCCGGAAGTTTTCGACCTGGGCGATGAAATGGCCATAGTTATTGTCGATGAAGTTCCGAAAGAGTACGAAGAAGCCGTTCAGCAGGCCGCCGATGAATGCCCGGTCGAGGCAATTATCGTAGATTAAGTAATAGTTGAAACTGCCGGTTCAATCATCGATAGGCGTAAAATAAGAATCCGAGTGTTTGGTCTGCGTTTTTATCCGCAGCCATCAATACTACCATAGCATGATTTAGCTGTCCTGCCTTCGCAGCATTGCTACTCCCAGCCAAAAGAACGCCAATCCAATGGCCAGCAGCACCAGACACGGACTAATAATTTCCGTGAATTTGAAGTCACGCCAGATAGCCCCTTCAAGAGCAAGTATACCCCATTTCACCGGACTGAAATGACTGAGCCGTCGTAGCCATGACGGCATGAAAGCCAGTGGCATCATTGCCCCCCCGAACATGCCCATAATCATAAGCATTGCCCAGCCCGCTGCGCCTACACTCTGCTCAGTGCGCCCCAAAGTGCATACAAACATCATAAGGCCGACGAAACACAATATCGTACAGAACAATCCCAGAATAAATAGCGGATAATTGCCCATTGGCATCTTGAATATTGCCTTTGCACCAACAAACAGAACACATACTATAAAGATGCATGTTATAAAACACGCCAGGCCTTTTCCTCCGAGAATATGAGCATATCCCAGCGGGCCGATGCGCAAGCGGTCAAAAGTACCATCCGTTCGCTCCTTCACAATCGAAATTGCAAATGTCGATGTGCACATAAGAAAGCCCCAGAGCAGAACCTGCGGAAATGTTATCTGAAACGGAGAGATAGGGCCTTCATATTCTCTGCTAACATCCAATTTGCCAAAGTTTATCATGTTGCCTTCGAAGCCTGCTCCAAAGCTCCCGTCATTGGAATCCTTTATTAAAGTATCAAAAGAGTCAAAGAAATTTAGAAATAGCTTTACCTGCTCGGTTTCGAGCGTATTAGAGTTCCCCACTTCATCTCTCCAAAGCTTAATTTGACCCCTTAGCCACTCTTGGTCATCGAATTTACTTCCAAGAGCCTCAAATTGTGCCTTGGCCAGAAGTCCCTGAAGATAGCCGCTTACCATTCTGCGCGATGGGTCCGACGCTACTTCTAATTTTGGTTCGTCGCTATTGAACAAAGCTTCAAATCCATCTCCAAAACCCTCATTCAGAATAACAGCAGCAGATACCTTACCTTTTCTGACCTGTTCAATTGCCTCCTCTCGGTTCAGATGGACTACTATTAATGCCTCATCAGACTCCAGCCCCGATATATAAGAGCTTGAAAACTCAGAATTGTCCTCATCCACGACAGCGATTTTCATTCCGGAAGGTCCCTTACCGGCCTCGGAATACATAAAGCCAAAAAACAGGGCGAACAGGACCGGAAAACCGAAAACCCAAAAAATATTACCCTTATCACTGAGCAGTACTCGCATGTCTTTGACGGCAAGAAATAATAACTTCTTCATTAGTCTCGAAGCCTCCGTCCGGTAAGGTTAAGAAACACATCCTCAAGGTTGGCTGTTTGAACTTTCAAAGTGTTAAAACGAACCCCGCTGCGGTTAAGCATTGCCAGAGATTCCATAGGCCGGCTCGTCTGAAATCTGATTTTCGTCTCTTCAAACTGTATATTCTCACTATCGATGTATTGTTTGATGCTGTCAGGATTAGAAAGTTTTTCGAACTCGACCTCTATATGGGAGGGCCCGCCATGCTTTTTAATAAGATTGTCAACACTGTCCATATCCAGAATTTTGCCATGGTCAAGAATCGCCACTCTGTCGCATAGACGCTGGGCCTCCTCCATATAGTGAGTTGTATAGATTATGGTCCGGCCCTGATTTTTCATGACCTCGATAGTGTCAAATATCAAATTGCGAGACTGCGGATCCACTCCCACTGTCGGTTCATCAAGCAGCAAAAGAGGCGGCTCATGCAAAAAAGAGCAAACCATATTAAGCCGGCGTTTCATACCCCCGCTATATTTCGAGGCCCGATCATTACTGCGATTTTTCAGACCTGCT
>DAOUVA010000367.1 GCA_030667885.1 Phycisphaerae bacterium | reverse complement strand
TGGATGATTGTCCGTGCGCTTCGGAAGAAGCCAAACAAACCCTTGCTGCTGCAGCTGCACCCCCGATGCAATTGATAAAATTCGGCAGTGGGGATAATGAAGTTCAAGTTGGCCAGGAAACGGTATTGTTTCGGCATGAAGAGAAGTTTTACAATCCTACGGTTTTGGCTGTTAGTGTTTCGGATAAGCTTTCCGGTGAGGCTTTGCAAAAACGTATTGAATCTATAAATGCTCTGCAATTTGAGCGTATAGGGATTAAAATCGGGGTTAAGGCAATAGCTGTTATTAACGACAGTGGTGAACCTGGAGCTTTTGCCAATGTGGTCTCAACAGTCAAGGATTCGAGCAACCTGGCTTTAATTCTTTGCTCCGATTCCCCGGAGTCGATTTCCGCAGCTCTTGCCAAAGTTGCCCAGGCCAAGCCTCTAATTGCGTCGGCAAAAACTGATACCGCTGAAGCAATGGCCAAAATCGCAAAGGAAAACAACTGTCCGGTTGTGGCAAAAGCCAGGTCTATAGAAGACCTTGCTGAGCTAACCGAAAAAATCAAAACCCAGGCGGTGGAAGATATTGTGATGTGTCTTGAAGGATTAACTTTAGCAGACCAATTACAAAGTTTTACCAGAATGCGAGTTTTGTCGCTGAAAAAAGTTTTTAGACCGTTGGGTTATCCAACACTATCGGTTGTCAGGGACGGAGACACCGACCAACAAGCAGCTGTTGCTGCAAGCCTTATTTGTAAGTATTGTGGTATTGTGATATTAAATACCGTTGAGCCGTATGCGTATTTATCTTTGCTGACGGCTGTAATGAATATATATAGCGACCCGCAGAAGCCAATCCAGGTGGAGCCAAAAGTATACGCAATTGGAGAGCCTGATAAGAGTTCACCATTTATCTTTACGACAAATTTTTCGTTGACCTATTATACTGTCGAATCGGATGTCGAAGCCAGCAGAGTGCCGTGTTATATTCTTGTTGTCGATACAGAGGGTACGAGTGTATTGACAGCATATTCCGGAGACAAACTTAATGAAAAATCAGTTGCTGATGCCATGGCCAAGCATAGTGTTGAGAGTTTGGTTAATCATCACAAACTGATAATCCCCGGCTACGTGGCGGTAATGAGTGGTAAACTTGAAGAGGCTACCGGCTGGGAGATTATGGTCGGGCCCAGAGAATCCTCAATGCTGCCCAAATATCTGCAGGAAGTCTGGAAATAATGGGACAAGCTAAAGAGAAAAAATGCGTCGTCCGTTTTGAACCAAGCGGCCTGAAGACAAAGGTTTTTATAGGAATCACACTGCTTGAGGCAGCGCATAAAAGCGGCATTTATCTCAGCAGTATTTGTGGCGGGGACGGCTATTGCGGCAAATGCAAGGTAATTATCAATGAAGGGCAATTCCAAAGTAGGCCGACTACCTTACTGACACCAGAGGAGGTGCGAGAAAATATTGTTTTAGCGTGCCAAACCAAGGTCCTCTCCGACATGACCATAACAGTGCCCAAGTGGCATTCCTTAGAGGCAGGTAAAATACTTACCGATGGTGATGCGGAACGATTTCGCAATCTGGGAGGTGAAACAGAAATTACTGATTTTGAGTTAGACCCTCTTGTACAAAAGTTTTATCTGGAGATGACACCACCCAGCATTGACGATCACACCGCGGACCACGAACGTTTGTACTTGGCCATCCGTGAGAAGATCGATGCTCCCATGATTCAAACCGGTTTTCGTGTTCTCCAGAAACTTTCTCCATTACTGCAAAGTTCAGATTACAAGGTTACGGTAACGGTAGGCAGGCGAGGGGGGACTACAGAAGTTGTCGATGTCGAAGGTGGTCATCACTGTAAAAGAAGTTTTGCTGTTGCTGTAGACCTTGGAACAACCACCGTGGTGGCTCATTTGATTAATTTGACCGATGCCGCCACTATTGATACTGAGGCCACATATAACAGCCAGATGAATTTCGGCGAAGATTACATTCGTCGAATTATTTACGCAGAAGAAAACAATGCCTTTGATGAATTGCAAAATCGAATTGTCCATGATGTGAATGACCTGATTATGACATTAGCAGTCAGGCAAAAAATCGATTTTCAGGACATAACCGCCTGTATATGTGCCGGTAACACTGCAATGGTGCATTTTTTGCTAAACCTGGATCCAACTCGCATCCGTAAGGAACCATACATCGCTTCAGCCGGTTTTGTACCTCCAATCAGGGCCGCGGAAGCCGGCATTCAGATTAACAAACGAGGTTTATTATTTTGTCTGCCCGGCGTTGCTGCGTATGTAGGCAGTGATATAGTGGCAGGTGTGTTAGCGACGCGGATTTATACCAAGGAAGGGATATCGCTTTTTGCCGATATTGGAACAAATGGCGAGGTGGTGCTTGGCAATAAAGACTGGTTGATTTGTGCCTCAAGTTCAGCAGGGCCGGCATTTGAAGGAAGCGGGGTTAAACATGGTATGCGGGCCGGGGCTGGGGCCATTGAAAAACTGGCTATTCTTGCAGACGGTTCCATTGAATTGAAGACTGTCGGAAACAAGCATCCGACAGGTATTTGTGGTTCGGGGCTTTTGGATACTCTAGCCGAATTATATATAAATGGCATCATAGATAGAACGGGGCGGTTCATAATCGATAACAATTCAAGATTAACTCAAGGGGATGAAGGTCTGCAGTTTCAGTTGGCCCCGGCGAAAAATGAGCATCAGGAAATAGTAATTACGCAAGCAGATATTGATAATTTGATTCGCTCAAAAGCAGGGGTTTTCGCTGCTATTCGTGTGCTTATGGATGCTACGCAGATAAAACCTGAAGATTTGGATGCAGTGTATCTTGCCGGCGGGTTTGGCAATTTCCTTAACACCAAACAGGCTATTGTTGTCGGAATGCTGCCTGATGTGCCGTTAGAAAAGATTCATTTTGTTGGCAATACCTCCATCGAAGGTGCAAAGACGGTACTGCTCAGTCGAAAAGCCCTTGAAACATCGGAGCGAATCGCTCAGAGTATGACGTATTTTGATTTAATGAGCCATCCAACATATATGGAAGAGTTTATCAGGGCAAAGTTTTTGCCTCATACGGATTTGTCGCTATTCCCAACAACAGGTTCTGTGGATGGTATATAGAAGGGAATGACAACATGGCAATAACCATTGCTATAAGTGGAAAAGGCGGTTCTGGCAAAACAACCTTATCTGCTATGATTGTAAGAATACTTATGGAACAATCGGCAGGATCTGTCCTTGCCGTCGATGCCGACCCTAATTCATGCCTTGGTTTAACAATGGGTGTGGAGGTGACAGACACTGTTGCTGGTATTCGGGAACAAGCCCGTGCAAAAACACCTGGCAGCGAAGGTATGGACCGAAGTCGGTCATTCGAATATGGTATCCAGCAGGTAATTACCGAGGCTGAAGGATTTGATTTGCTCACTATGGGCCGGCCCGAAGGTCCGGACTGTTACTGTGCGGCAAATAACCTTTTGCGAAAATTTATGGACAGGCTAAGTGATGCATATAGCTTTGTTGTCTTAGATAATGAGGCGGGGATGGAGCATCTATCACGGCGAACCACTAATAATGTTGATTTGCTTTGCATTGTAGCTGAGGCAACCCCTATAGGTCGGATTACGGCTAAAAGAATTTCTGATATCACCAGGCAGTTACCCATAGCTATAAAACGTGTCGGAGTAATATGGAATAGAACTGATAATGCCAAAGAGATGGATGGCATAGAGAATTTGGGCTCTGTTCCGTACGACAAAGTGATTCTTGACTGTTCTGTTCAGAACAAAACTATATTTGATATTGAAATGAACAGTCCTGCATTTTTGGCAATGCGGACAATCGTTGAACATGAACTAAGCATTAGGCAAATGTAAATAGTCTTACGGATTTTGGAGGTCATCAAATGCCGATACCTGAAGTTGCAGAAAGTTTCACTGGCTCGGTAAACCGAGTTACACTTGGAGCTACTAAAGATACCGGAGGCAGTCGTACATCGACCGTAACTATAGGTGGCGCGAGCAATGTTGTTTATGGCGGTTCAAATGCTGATGCCGGCGAAAAACCGATTATAGCTATAGATGTTATTGATACCAAACCGGAAGACTGGCCCGATACTCTAAGCGAATGCTATAAGGATGTGTTTGACAACCCCGGCAACTGGGCCGAAAAGTGTGTAGAGAAATTCGGAGCAGATTTAATCTGTGTAAAGTTTGATGGTATCCACCCGGACAAAGCAGATAAAGATGCTGAACATGCAGTTAAGGTTACCAGGGAAATCCTCGGTGCAGTAGGTGTGCCGCTAATACTTTGGGGATGCGGCAATAACGAAAAAGACAACCAGATTATGCCCAAAGTAAGCCAGGCTGCAAAAGGGGAAAACTGTCTTATTGGGACTGTTGAAGAAAAGAATTACAAATCTTTGACCGCGATTGCTTTGGCAGATAGTCATCATCTTATAACTGAAGCCCCTTTGGACATCAACATCGCAAAACAGGTTAATATCCTGGTTTCCGATATGGGCTTTCCACTGGAGCGGATAGTAACATTTCAGGCTACGGGCGCATTGGGCTATGGGATTGAGTATGCCTATTCAATTCAGGAACGCCAGCGTCTCGCTACTCTTGCCGGTGATAAAATGATGGCAATGCCGGCAATCTGTAATGCCGGCTATGAATCGTGGCGCGTTAAAGAAGCTAAACTTGCAGATATGACCGAGTGGGGCACCGTAGAAGATAGAGGGCCAATGTGGGAGGCTACTACCGCAATCTGCCTGCTGCAGGCTGGCGCTGACATAATTCGGATGCGTCATCCACGAGCTGTGGCCACTGTTAAAAACTTTATTAACCAAATATGGCAATAAGACAAGTATACTTATGTAACAAATAGAAAGGTCTTTACCATGATTTTGATCGGAGAACGAATTAATGGAATGTTTAAGAATGTTAAGCAGGCTATTGCAGACAAGAACAAACAAGTAATTCAGGATTTAGCCGGCCAGCAGGCTAAAGCAGG
>DAOUVA010000314.1 GCA_030667885.1 Phycisphaerae bacterium | reverse complement strand
CCAATACCCGGCACCTTCGCCAGCTCACCCGTTGCCAGCAGTATCTCGATGTCCGTCGCAATATCACCGATAACCCGCCCGACCTTCCGATTGCTGTTAATACGAAAACGGTCCTCGCCGAGTATCTCCATAACATCGGCCATCTCATTAAATATTTCACTCAAGATGCTGTTCTTCATAAAAACGATTATATCCCGACACAAACAAATTCAAAATGATAATTTACTATCTACCGAAAAGACCATACGTCTATTTCAACAATGATGCCCACGCCCACACCACAAAAAACGCAAAACAATTAAAGCAACAATTTGAAGTAAAGTATTAACACTTGTCCAATCGACTAAAGGTATTATAATTTTGAAAGGCAATCTAACGGCGGCGTTTAACTAAATTTTTTTGAAGCTTTGAGGTGAACATTGTGAGTGATACCGAAAAGATAGTAACCCCAGAAGATTATGAGTTATTTATTGAAATAGCCAAAGATATTAAAGCTAATCCAGCAAAATACATGGAAGCTGGAAAGTGGTTAGATGAATATTGCAGCGAAGATGCTTACTGGCAGCGGCAAAAAGATAATTTGAATAAACTCCAAGCACAAATCCATACACTTCCCGTCGAGTTAGATACAAAACGACTCAAAAAAGAATTTGAGGTAAGAAGAACACCAGCTTTCCTTATAAGGTTTCAAGAAGCCAAGAATAGTCTAATCGAAAAATACGAGGACCAACAATTCATCCCTGAAGATGATGGAAAATGCATTATTCTAATTACATGGCTGCTAACAGACCCCGATGCAGAAAAGTCTAATTTTAACATTACTCAAATTGAGAAGTGGTCATGGGAGCCAATGGATGATGTAACGAAAATGAGCCGTGGATATGCAAGTTTTTTGTGTTTTCACGGTGGAAAGGTTTATGGTCCATGGATGAATTTAGTTCGAATTGCCTGGTCGAAACTTGCTGAAGGCATGGATGGAACAGTTTCCTCATCTGCTGAGTTCTCTAAACAAACGTCTTTCATGAATTTTTTAAACAATCTATTGAGGGCCTCGATCAAACACCTACCTTTTTGCGGTCCATTCCTATATGATGTCATCTATGGAACACTCGATAGCCAAGCAGTTCAGAAAAAAACGATCCGACAAACAAAATCATCTCAATCTGGCTTAATCTTTGAAAGACAAGAGCCAGCATCTAAATACAAAGCAGATGTTGAAAAGTGGTACCAAAACCGCACAATTCAAGCTGCACTTATAGGTGCTGCTGTCCTTTTGCTCGTTTCAATAATAGGCTGGTTAATTATCTTATACATCAATAAACCCAAGGCTGATTCTGGTGAAATCGAAACAATCCCAAGTGAAAATAAACTCTCTCTGTCACTGAAGGAGCTATGTCAGGACATAGATAGCAGGCCACCAATGCAACGAGAGGATACTGCGAAAACCTATATCGGTATAAGGGTAGAAAATGAACGTCTTATTCTTTTTGATGCACAAAAAATCGGTATTGATCAAGATTTTCGCCTTACTATGATGCTTCCTGAGGAATGGTCTGGACAACACGTAATCGGAAGATATATAATTTTTAGCGTTAAGAAAGAAAAATATCCCGAATTAGTCGCCGCAAAGGAAGGATTAGATATTTACGTATCCGGGCGTATCGAATATATCGGACCTACATATATTAACCTGTCTGAGGTATTATTAGGGCTTGAATGAGTTCGAATGCAGTATTACGACTTCCAGCGAAAAATGTTTGAATTCAACAATTTACAAAAGAACGTTCATGCCTTTTTGGGTTACGTATTGGCGAATGGATTCAATCTCTTCAAAAGTCGGCCTGCGGTTTATTTTCGGATGTGAAGAAGCCTTATAGCATGGACGATATTGGTCCATAACATTAATGGTAGTATTTGGGGAAATCTGCTCAGCCAAAAAATCTATAACCTCGAAACTCCCGGCCAGATTATCCGGCAAAACCAGATGTCTTATCAAAAGCCCTCGTGTAGCTAAGCCGTCTTTAACTTGAAGGTCACCCACCTGGCAGTGCATCTCTTTTACGGCAGCAAAATTTACTTCTGGATAATCCGGCGCTGCGGAAAGCTCCTCAGAAACTTTCGAATCCGCATATTTCATATCCGGCATATAAATATCAACGAATCCTTCCAGCAGCTTTAGCGTCTCAACAGAATCATAGCCGCCGGTATTATAAACCGTCGGCAGTTTCAGCCCCCCTTCCCGTGCTAATTCAATAGCAACCGCAATAGCCGCAGCAACGTGGGTGGGAGTAACAAAATTAATATTACTGCATCCGTAATCCTGCAAGCCAAGCATGGCCTGGGCCAAAAGTTCAATCGCCATTTTTCGTCCGGCGCGATTATGACTGATATCGAAGTTCTGACAGAAAACACAGCCCAGATTACAACCCGCAAAGAATATCGTACCCGAGCCCCCGCTGCCTACAAGCACGCTTTCCTCTCCGAAATGCGGCCCGACGGAACTGACCAAAGGCATATCCCCAATCCCGCAAAAGCCCGTTTCCCCCCTGCCGCGATAGACCTTGCACTGCCGCGGGCATAGTGTGCAGGGATTCATCCTTTCCCATAACTTTCGGACGGGCTCACTAAACGAACCGATATTGGCCGGCAAAATCGTCATAGTTTAATATCGCATACTGTTTTGTTAAATACACTCAGCTTATTATAGCATACACATATCACCCCTTACAGGCCGGCCTTTAATATTGCAGACAAAGCGGATTTAAGGTACATTGACTTTTTCAGTAAAAAAAGAGCCAAAAATGACGTTAAAAAAGGCAAATTTAACAGAACAGAAATCCGACTCGGCGCATCCTATAACAAAACTGCGGGAACTCAACGAGCCGAAGGAGCGCTCGGAGCAAAGGCTGGATTCGCTTGTCCGGCGATTAAGGGCCGGCGACCATACCGCCGCGGCCGAACTTGTTGATATATATTACAAGCAGATTTATTTGTTTATGAGAAGGCTTGGACACGACCCTCAGGTCAGCGAAGACCTGACCCAGGAAAGCTTTCTTAACGCCTGGCACCATATAGGCCAGTTGAGGGACGGCAAAGCCTTAAACGGCTGGCTCTATCGGATTGCCGGCAACGTTTCAAGACTATACTGGCGCAGGCATAAGAACAAAAAGATGGCCGCCCTTGATAACATTGACATCTCTGACAGTACGAACGGCCACGACATAGCCGAACATAACGAGCAGTTAGAGCAGTTGAAAAACGCTGTTGCTCGGCTGCCCGTCAAATTAAGGCAAACGGTTATTTTGCATTATATGCAGCAGTTGACTATCGCCGAAGCTGCCGATGCAGCAGGCATAAGGGATGGAACCTTCAAAAGCAGGCTCAACAGAGCATTAACAACTTTGAGAAAGCAGGTTATCTAAAAAAGTTGTCTCACGGAAAGTGAAAGCTGCGATGAGAGAAGAACAAGAGCTAAAAGAACTATTGAATAAATTATCCGATGCCACCATAGAGCCGGTCCCCCCTGCTCTCGGCGAGGATATAAAACGCCAGATCCCGCACAGACTTTCGCACCACAGGCTCGGAATGAATACCATCAACATTATAATTCACCTGAGAATAAATAAACTTGCTGCTGCTGCGGCTATAATCATAACAATAATATTCTGTGCAACCTTTCTTGGCGGGCGGGACTCGAACGGAGGGGTACTTCAGGACAGCATGATGTTTATTAAATATTGGGCCACTGCCGATACTGCCAACATCTCGGCCGTTAAGTCAAGATATGATCGCCTCCTTGGACGCGGCGAAGACGTCGTATGGTATGGCGATCGCATTACCACAAAGGACTATTCCACAGTACTGATGCAGCGTAAGCTCCCCGATGGCAACTATGAGATAATGTTCGTCGATGGACGTGAAAAACAAGTTACTGCAGAAGAGTTAATACCACTGCTCACTAAGATGCTGCAAAAGAAGGCGAAATAACAACTTTTCCGCCGATAAATTGCCGAATTATCCCTTGAATTAACACTTGTTATATGGTAGAATGCCGGTGTATGAGATGTGATTTCCGATAAAATTAATTTTTTACAGTAAAAACTGGAGTATCATCATGAGGAGCCGAAGAGGATTTACATTGATAGAACTGTTAGTGGTTATCGCTATTATCGCACTATTGATGGCGATACTAATGCCCGCACTGGCAAGGGTGAAGAAACAGGCACAGTCAGTTATCTGCCAGGCAAAACTGAAAGAATGGGGTCTTATATTCAAGCTATATACGGACGACCATGACGGCTATTTCAATGAAGGTTGGGGAGTAGGCGAGACTACACTGTTCCCAAATGCAATGCGCTCTTATTACAAGGACGACTTTGATATGCTTCTGTGCCCGACGGCAACCAGAGAAATGTTAAGTGATGGCGACTGGGGCACCTTTAAAGCCGCCTTCCGAGTCTTGCCCATGCCCGGAGGCGGGTCTTACCGTTATGTATTCAGCTACGGCATAAATTCCTGGACCAATTATATGCACGCCGCACGCGGAGACCGCCCGGAGGAATGGTTCTGGAAAAATGTCAATAATGCCAAAAACATGAGTCAAATACCCGTCTTAGGTGACGCCACATGGCATGACGCATGGCCGCGCGATACCGACGTGCCCATGGAAATTATGGATGGCTTCGGCATAGGCAATACGGGCACATCCGGGGAATTAAACCATTTCTGCATCGACCGGCACAACGGATCCGTCAACATGGTCTTTATGGACTGGTCAGTCAGAAATACCGGGCTAAAAGAGTTGTGGACCCTGAAGTGGCACCGTAACTATGACACAATGGGCGCGTACACAAAAGCCGGCGGCATAATGCCAGGCGATTGGCCGCAATGGCTGCGGAGATATAAAGATTACTAAAATTATCTACTGAATAAAAAAAGGCTGGCCTCTCAGGGCTGGCCTTTCTTATAGACAGATATTATGTGAAAAGGAACCTGAAGCGTAAAAATGAGGGATTTTCTTATGCGCAAAAGAAAAGGCTTTACTTTGATAGAACTTTTAGTGGTTATCGCTATTATCGCACTTTTGATGGCGATATTAATGCCCGCATTGAACCGGGTGAAGGGACAGGCGCAGAAGGTGAGATGCCAGGCAATGCTGAAACAGTGGGGTCTTGCATTTAAGCTGTACACAGACGAATACGACGGCAAGTTCAATAACAGGGATGTCCCTGGTGGTGTTTGGTTGACTGCCCTGCGGCCGTACTACGAGGGTAATGATGAGATGCTTCTGTGCCCGACGGCAACCAGAGAAATGCTGAACCCTTCTGACTGGGGCACCTTCAAGGCCGCCTATCTCGACGCTGATTCCTATCATTATGTATTCAGCTATGGCTTCAATTCCTGGTGTAACGCCGTGGAGCAAGACCGCAGCGGCGACCGCCGGAAGGAATGGTTCTGGAGGAATGTCCAGAACAATACAACCGTAATACCAGATACCAGGACGACCGAAGGCAGACCCGTTAGCACAAATACGATACCGGTGTTAGGCGATTCCACATGGTATGATGCCTGGCCTCGCCATACCGATTCACCGTCGCTGACCAATGATGCCTTCGGTATAATGGATCAGGGTACATCCGGGGAAATGAACCATTTTTGCATCAACCGGCATGATGGATTCGTTAACCTCCTTTTCATGGACTGGTCCGCGAGAAGTGTAGGACTCAAGGAATTGTGGACGTTGAAATGGCATCGTTCGTATATCACAACCGGTCCGTGGACAAAAGCCGGCCAGGTACTGCCCAGTGACTGGCCCCAATG
>DAOUVA010000440.1 GCA_030667885.1 Phycisphaerae bacterium | reverse complement strand
CCATGAATCGAATAAAGGCGTGGCGGGGAACGGTTCGCATCGCCTTTAACACATTTGGATCTTTTACATTCCTTGCCTGGATTTGCCGGGCCACCATCCTTTCCCGCTCTTCGGCCCGCTCGGTAAATGCCGGATGTTCATGCTCAAGATGAAGCTGTTCCTTCCCGTCCGGCCCTTTTTGCTCTTGCCCGACCTGCCAGCTCGGCTCGACTGCTGCCTGGTTCGTATCCGCCTCCTGCGAAGCTACAATCTTTTCAGGCTCCTTCGCACAGCCGGCCCCGAAGACAACAGTAAATATCACCGGCACTATGACCAGACACACGGCCGCATACGACCACTTTTTGAACCGCCAAAGATTTATTGCAGCCATTTTTTTCCCTCCGATTCTTTTATACGATTTCCTATTTTAGAATTGGCCTCGGCCGCCCTGCATTTCTTCAATAATCCAGGGTAAAACTTCTCAGTTATTATACCATGCATCTCGTAAAAGCTACAAAAATAATGAACATTATTACATCTGGTCTGTACAATGAGCAGCCATAAGTATAAGTTACAAGTTATTAAGCCGGACTGGAATAATAATGGAAATAATTCTAATCACATTTGCAGTCATAATCGCAAGCTCTATCGGCACATTGACCGGCTTTGGGACCTCGACCCTTTTGGTTCCGGTTCTGCTTTCATTTTATCCCGTTACGCAGACGCTCCTTTTCGTCGGAATTATTCACTGGTTCGGTAACATCTGGAAATTACTCCTTTTCAGAAAGGGTTTCCAATGGAAGCTAATTCTCAGCTTCGGCATCCCGGGCATAGTCGCCACGTATCTCGGCGCCGAGTTGGTATTCGATATCTCAACGGTCTTTTTGTCGAGGATATTAGGCTCTTTCCTGATTCTTTACGTAATCTACCTTTTCACCAAAAGCTCTTTCAAAATCAAACAAAACCTCCTGGCCGGCGCCTGCGGAGGTGCTCTCTCGGGTTTCTTTGCAGGCCTCTTCGGTATGGGCGGTGCAATCCGAGGCCTTTTCCTGACTTCCTTCGATTTACCAAAAGCCGTTTATATTGCCACAGCAGGGGCCATTGCCCTGACGATTGATACAACCCGCCTTGCGACCTACATCAAAAATGACGCACGGCTGCCTCATTTACTTTTGTGGGGCCTGCTCATATTCGTCCCTGCTTCCTTCTTCGGCGCAAAAATAGCCAAGTCCGTTGTCGATAAAATACCCCAAAAGCATTTCAGAAATATCGTCGCCGCCTTCCTCCTGCTAATGGGAATAAAATTGCTTTTATTCCCGGTCTAAAATCCATCGAAGAAAGTAGTATTCGTTTTTTTTTTGTTTGCTTTCAATCCCAATAATCAATCAAAAAGTTGAAGGGCTAATCTCTTGTGCCTTGTGCACCTTTAAACTTTTCCCTTGCCCTGACCCTGTATCGTGACAATAATATCTTCGAAAGCGGCAGGTCATCAACTTTGATCAATATCAAAGTGACGCTCTGTAGAAAGCGTTTTGTATGAAATTATATTATAAATATTTGGATACCCTCGATTAGATATGTTCACTTGCCCGGACTGCAAAACAACATTAAACAAAAACGGAAATACCTTCGGTCTTTTCTGGGTATGCCCCTCTTGTGACGGCCGGGCACTTACCATCGAAGTCATCAGAAAAGCAATACCGCGTCAGATGGTCAATCGGTTGTGGCAGAGAGCTCGCTCCAAGGAATATGCAGAAACCAGAAAATGCCCCGCATGTAAGCAAAGAATGCCTGAAGTCCCAATTATTGTTAAGGAAAAGACCGAATATATCGATGTTTGTACGAAATGTCATTTCATCTGGTTTGACCCTCACGAATTCGAACATCTCCCTAAAGTCGAAATACAAAAGTCTCAAGGGCCGCCACTGTCTATTGAGGCAAGGGAAGCCTTGGCGCGAGCACGGCTTGATGTACTTAGAACGGAGCAACAACACAAGGAAATGTCAGACAGTAGTCCAGACCATTGGTGGGAGGTTATTATTGCACTCTTTGGAGTACCTGTAGAATACAACTACACTCCCCTTAAACATAGGCCCATAGTAACGTGGTCGCTGGCTGCTGCAATTACATTAGTTAGCATAATTGCTTTTCGAGACCTTAGCGATACCATAGCAACCTTGGGCATGGTTCCCGCCCGGTTCATGCGCTACTTCGGTTTCACATTTATTAGTTCTTTCTTCTTGCATGGCGGCTATCTGCATTTGATAGGAAATCTCTATTTCTTGATGGTTTTTGGTGATAACACTGAGGACGTCCTCGGAAAACGTAATTATTTACTGCTTATCGCAATAGCGGACATCTTCGGAAATATTGCACATATTCTTGGTAGTCCGGGCTCAACTATTCCCTGTATCGGAGCAAGCGGAGGTATTGCCGGTATCATGGCATATTATTGTCTGCGATTTCCTAAAGCCTCCGTTGGGATGATTTGTTGGTTTAGATGGATAAGAATTCCTGTAGGAGTCATGTTGGCAATATGGATTATATTTCAGATACTTGGAGCATACAAGCAGATTGCAGGTTTCAGCAATGTTTCAGCGCTCGCGCATCTTGGGGGTGCATTTATAGGAATCCTTTTCTGGTTGAAGACCAGACAGTCTTTTTCAAAAACTGCCCAAACATAACTAAAACCCCCAAGTACAATCTACAAAAAAAACTCGCTAAGTTTCGTCATTATAGCACAAGGTTGCCAGCAGAGCCAAAATTTTTTGCAAAAAACCACTTGCATAGCGGATAAATGCGAATATAATTATCGAAACCGTATCTTATCACTCAATTACGAGATACGAGTATGCGGGCGTAGCTCAGTGGTAGAGCGTCACGTTGCCAACGTGAATGTCGTGAGTTCAAATCTCATCGCCCGCTTTTGTATGAGTTTCCCTAAGGATAGGGAAATAATAACGTTTTACGTTGAAGGAACCTTATAGTATCGGCAAGATACCGGCTGCGGTAGTTGGGCGTTGGTTGCCGATATGTTTAGATCCGGCCATATAAAAAGCAGGCCGGATTGGAAATCATGAAAACCTGGCTAAGGGATAAAACTTGTTTCCCTGATGCCTTTTTTGTTTATTAATTCAGAGCTGAAATAGTAAAAAATCGTTCAGGAGCACCAAAATGGTCGATGAAGAACAAACTCAGGAGCAAGCAAAAGAACAGACTGCTGATAATGCCAAACAGCAAACCGAAGAAAAGCCTGCTGATAATGCCGAACAGCCAACAGAAGAACAGCCTGTGGATAACGCCGAACAGCAAACCGAAGAAAAGCCAGCCGCCGAAGAAGGACCCCCAAAACCGAAAAATACGGTAACAATAGAAGAAGCCGGCCCATGCAAAAAAAAGGTCTCGATAGAGATACCAGAAGAGGCAATCAAGATGGCCACCGACAAGCAGTACAACAACCTGCGTAAAGAAGCTCTCTTGCCGGGCTTCAGGAAAGGCCGAGCGCCCCGCCGCCTTCTCGAAAAAAGATTCGGCAAAGATACGACCGAGCAGGTCAAATTGACATTACTGGGCGAGGCAAGCGAGTCCGCCCTCAAGGACAACGAACTTGATACACTCGGCGAGCCGGACATCGACTTCGAAAAAATCGAGATGCCCGCAGAAGGCCCCCTGAAGTTTGATTTTGAAGTCGAGGTGCGTCCCGAATTCGAATTGCCCGAGCTCGAAGGCATTTCGGTAACCAAGACAAAACTCGAAGTTACCGACGAGCAAATCGACAGGGAGATTGAGAGGCTGCAAAAATGGTCCGGCGTATGGACTCCCCGCAAAGATGGAGCCGTTGAGCCTGAAGACCAGATAATTGCCGATGCCCTCATAAAGGCCGAGGGCATTGAAGAACAGCAGAAACTCGACAACATCGAGGTACACGTCAGGCAGAACGGCTTTGTCGGGGAAGTCCCGGT
>DAOUVA010000281.1 GCA_030667885.1 Phycisphaerae bacterium | reverse complement strand
TAGCTTGAGGGGCTAGTGACCTTAGGGTCGTGCTGGTTCGACTCCAGTCCCGGGCAGTTTATTAATGTTTTTTGCGAGAATAAGACTGTGCATATCTGTTTGGCTTTTTATTTATACTAATGACTGTTTCAGACGAATTCATCGATTATGTCATTGACCAGTTAGCGACCTGGGCCGATGTCTCCGTTCGCAGGATGTTCGGTGGCGCCGGTCTCTATTGTGACGGGGCGATGTTCGGATTAATTGCCGATGATATTGCGTATTTGAAAGTGGATGATTCAAACAGAGAAGATTTCGTCAAAGCAGGATCATCTCCGTTCAATCCGTTTCCCGAAAAAGCGAAAACAACAGTTATGCCCTATTATGAAGTTCCTGCCGATATCCTGGAGAATCGAGACCAACTGGCCGCCTGGGCCGAGCGTTCCCTCACCATCGCAAGGAAAAAAAGGAAAAAAAAGTAGAATTTCAAGCCATCTTACCGGGATTTTTTTCATGATATCTCGCTATTTTTCTTACGCTGCCCGACGGGTATTGTTAAAATGTCCCCGGTTTGTCCCCGGATTCTTGTGGTATATTTGTTTATAATTAAAGAGGTAAAAAAATGCCGAACGGTGAACAACAATCTTTGTCTCAAGGCCGGATAATGTCAATTGATGCCCTGAGGGGTTTCGATATGTTTTGGATCATTGGCGGCGGTGGAATCTTCCACAGTCTGCATGACGTATTTGACAATTCCACCACTGCGTGGATAAACACACAGCTTACCCATGTAAAATGGGAAGGCTTTCGTTTTGAAGATTTGATTATGCCGCTTTTCATGTTCATTGTTGGTGTTGTGATGCCGTTTGCGATCAACAAACGCCTTGAGAGTGGTGACAGTAAAAGCCGGCTGTATCGCCACATCATCATGCGATTTGTGATTTTGTTTGTCTTGGGTATGATAGCACAGGGACGCCTGCTTGAGTACGACCTGTCTCAATTGCGTATTTTCTCTAACACCCTGCAGGCGATTGCAGTGGGCTACTTAATCTCTGCGATAATAATACTCAACCTGAAACTCCTATGGCAGATAGTAACGACAGGCGCTTTACTGCTATTGTTCTGGGCCTTGATGATGCTCGTCCCTGTCCCAGAGCATGGTGCCGGCGCATTGACACCGCAAGGAAATCTGGCGATTTATTTCGACAGGCTTATTCTCGGCGGCTTCATCGATGGAACCGACCCGCCTTACACCTGGATTCTAAGCGGCATGACTTTTGCCTGTACGGTTATGTTTGGCGTATTCGCAGGGCACCTGCTCCGTTCCAAAAAAACCAACAGTCAGAAAGTACTCCTGCTTGCGGCAATGGGTGTTGGCTCACTGGTACTCGGCTGGATTTGGAACGACCGGATGTGGATATTTTCTTTTCCAATCATCAAGCACCTGTGGACGAGTTCCTTTGTCCTTTATTCGGCAGGATGGTGTTTCCTTCTATTGGCGTTCTTCTACTTAATTATAGATGTTTGGGGCTTTAAGAAATGGGCCTTTGGTTTTAAGGTAATCGGAACCAATGCAATTGCGGTGTATATGGTGACACGATTTTTTAATTTCCGTAACATAGGGGACATTTTTGTCGGCGGTCTTGAAAAATGGTGCGGTCCGTGGAACGGATTTATCCAGGCCGTGGCCGGATTTGCGGTTGTTTGGCTGATATTGTGGTGGATGTATCGTAAAAAGACATTTATTAAAATCTAAATACAAAAGTACAAAGCAAAACTATCATATTTCCGAATAAGAAAAAGGAGAAGAATCTTGGATAATGACCAGCAGGATTTGGTTGGGCGCAGGTTGGCCTCGGTCGATGCGCTGCGCGGCTTTGATATGTTCTGGATTATTGGCGGCGGAACACTCCTCGCGAATCTGACAAAAGTATTTAGCCACCCCGTTACCGACACAATCCAGCGGCAATTACACCACGTCAAGTGGGAAGGTTTTCATTTTGAGGATTTAATATTTCCATTATTTCTTTTCATTGTTGGAGTGGTATTGCCGTTTTCGTTTACACGTCGCCTGGAACGTGGGCACAGCCGCCCGCTGCTCTATCTGCATATCCTCAAACGCTCAGCCCTTATTATTTTGTTGGGTTTGATATTTAATGAGCTCCAGCGATTCGATTGGGCTCAAATGCGATGGCCGGGCGTGCTCCAGCGAATAGGGATTTGTTATTTCTTTGCTGCAATAATTGTTATGAATACGAAATGGCGAACACAGGCGATTATTATTGCGGCTGTTTTGATTTTATACTGGATTGCGACAATGTTGATTCCGGTGCCGAACTATGGAGCCGGTAACCTTACGATGGAAGGCTGCTTGTCATCATATATCGACCAGCAGTTAATTCCGGGTCAGCTCTATTACGGATACGGCGATAACGAGGGAGTCATTTCGACAATACCTGCGATTTGCACAGTCCTTTTGGGCGCACTGGCCGGCCACTGGCTGCGCTCCGGACAGTTGGGCGATCGCAAAGCGGCCGGTCTGGCCATCGCCGGCATAGTCAGTTTACTCATTGGATTGCTCTGGGGGCAGGTTTTTCCGATCATCAAAATCCTTTGGACAAGTTCTTATGTCATGGTTGCGGGCGGCCTGAGCTTAATGCTCCTGGCATTGTTTTACTGGGTAATTGACGTCAAGGGATACAGCAAATGGGCGTTTTTCTTTATCGTTATCGGTATGAATCCAATCACAATATACTTCCTGCAGAGAATTGTTGACTTTAATGGAATTGCTGAGTTTTTCCTTGCCGGAGCCATTGAGCACGCGGATTTGTTCAAACCAGTTATTTTAGCTTTCGGTGTTGTGTTGATCAAATGGTTGTTTCTGTGGTTTTTGTATCGCCGCAGAATATTCTTCAAGGCCTGAGACACAGACAGTCTTTTTTAACATACTGAATCCCGAAAGCGGGGATATTTTGACGAAAAAAAAAGCTTTTCCTTAGTAAATTTGTGGGATTTTTCTCTTGACCTCAGCGATGTAGTATTGATACAATTTATACAACTTTTTCATTTTTTGCCCCTGCTTTTCTCTTCCTTCTCCCCTCCCTCCGCAAAAAAGCAGGGGTTTTATAGGACTTTATCCTTTTTTAATATATCCTGCGAGCGGTAGGGGGGCTCTGTCAATCCATAAAGGCTGACTGATGTGATGTTTGTAGATGTTCCCAAAATTCTTAGATCAGGCCTAATCGTTCGGCCTCGGCGTACAGGCCGTATTGCTTCATTTTCTTGAATAAAGTTGTACGGTTTATATCGAGTGCTTTGGCGGTTGCCTGCCTGTTCCAGTCATTGGCTTCAAGGGCCTGCTGGATAATATTTTTCTCCGGCCCGGCTAATGCCCCCTTGAGGCTCATTGCTTTGTATGTCTGTTGCTGCGGGTTTTGTTCCTGCATGATTGAGTTTGGCAGGTCCTCGGGACCGATGAATTTATTTTTACTTAGCAGGGCCGCCCTCTCAATTACATTTTCCAGTTCACGAATATTGCCTGGCCATGAGTAACGCTCCAGATATTCCATTGCCTCATCGGTAATACCGAGCTTATTTTTGCCGTGCTGTGTCGAATACACCCGCAAAAAGTGTTCACCCAACAGCCGGACATCTCCCACCCTCTCACACAGTGGCGGCAGGTCTATTGTTACCACATTTATCCGGTAATATAAATCTTCTCGAAACCTGCCTTGTTTTACTTCCTCTTTGAGGTTGCGATTTGAAGCAAGTACAATGCGTGTATCCACGGTATAGGTTTTGTTACTGCCGACCGCTTCGAACTGTCGGTCCTCCAAAACCCGCAGAAACTTGGCTTGCAGAGCCGCCGAGGCGTTGGAAATTTCATCTAAGAAAATCGTACCTCGGTCTGCCGCCAGGAACTTGCCTTCTTTATTGTTGACCGCGCCGGTAAATGAGCCTTTTGCATGGCCGAACAGCTCGCTTTCGAGCAGAGTCTCCGGCAGTGCTCCGCAGCTCACCTCGACAAATGGTTTGTTCCCTCGGCTCGAGCTGTGATGGATTGCCCTTGCCAACATACTTTTGCCGGTTCCTGATGGACCGGCCATCAGGATTGTCGTCTTCGTATCGGCGACCGCCTCAACAAGGTCGAATATCTTCGCCATTTTGTAGTTATGACTGATTATGTTCTCAAGCCGGTATTTCTGTTCGAGCTGCAGCCGCAGGTTCTCGTTTTCGCTCATAAGTGATTGCTGCTTAATGGCTTTTTCTACTGCCAGCCGTAACTCGTCATCGACGATTGGCTTGGTAAGGTACTCATGGGCACCTTGTTTGATGGCTTTAACCGCACTTTCGATTGTGCCATAGCCCGTTATAACGATAACAACTGTTTGAGGATGGTTATGCTTTATAATATCCAGTAATTCGAGACCATCTCCGTCCGGCAGATTAACGTCTGTTATGACCAGACTATAGTACTCCTGTTCCAACTTGGCTAAAGCGCCCTTTAATGTTTCAGCACCGCTGGTCCGAAATCCTTCAAGTCTCAGGAACTCACAAAGGGAATCCAAAATTATTTTATCGTCATCGATAATAAGAATATTCTTTTGTCTCATATAACTTTCCAATCCGTTTTTATGTTTCTTTTATGAATCAGTGCTTACCGGCAGATAAACCGTGAAGCTGCTACCCCCCTCTGAGTTGTTTTCAGCAGTTATTCGGCCATGATAGCTCTCAACTATGTCCCTGCATATTGCCAGTCCCAAACCTGTTCCTTTACCTTTGTCTTTTGTCGTAAAGAACGGCTCGAATATAGCTTCCGTTTTTTCCGCAGGTAAGCCCGTTCCCGTATCGCGGAACTCGGCCGCGATCATATCGTTCGAAGCCAGGCGGGTTGAGATTCTCAATTCCCCGCCTCCTTGCATTGCGTCCAGAGCGTTCTTGGTGAGATTACAGAATACCTGAAACAGATTGCCGCTTCTGATTTGCGGCAGGCCGGAGGTGTAGTCACGCAATATTAAAACATTCGAAGCCTCTGCTTTGGAGCCCATTGTTTTAACAGCATCTTCGATAATATGTTCTATTGAAGTATATTCCAGCGGCATATAAGTGCTGCGAGAAAATTCCAGAAGTTCGCTTACGATTTGAACCATTCTCATAAGCCCCTTCCGGCATTGCGTGAGATATTCTTTGGGTTTTGCGAGGTTTTCCTTCTCTATAATTCTCATTGTAAGATTAACGTATCGCAGAATCCCGTCAAGAGGGTCATTTAGTTCATGGGCTACCTTAGAGGCGAGTTTGCCGACAGAGGCCAGTCTTTCAGTGTTCGCTGATTGTCTATGGATATTGACCTTTTCGGTTACATCTTCGATTATGGCGATTGCTCCGGGAGCTTGTGCCCTTGTAGCTTCTTTAAATGGTGTGCAGATAATTCGCAGCAGTTTTGTTTGGCCCTTACGTGTATAAACTACGTCATCATATCTGCATGTTGTTCCTTTTGATATCGCCGATTGTAATTGCTCTGTCCAATCACGCCATATCTTGTCATCGGTACCTTTTGCTAAGGATTTATCCATGTAATCACTTACTTCTATCAGCTTTTTTGCCTGAGGATTGGCCTCGATAATTTTCAGATCCGTGTTAAAGGCAATCACTCCTATCGGTAATGACTGTAAGATTGACCTGCTATGTCCCTCAATTTCTGAGTGCTCTTTTGCGGCATTTGGCTCCTCGCCGTTGTGAGCTGAGTTGTCAGGTGGTAATTCTGGGCGTTCTGGCATAGCCACGATAATAAAACCGGTCTCCACTATTGTCAAGGGAATGTGTTGCAAAAAAACAACACTCACGTTCCTTTTTTCGGACTGAGAAGGTTGCTGGTTTAATAGGAAACATAACATTTTATAAAATAAGCAGCTAAAACTATTTGTTCTGTGCAAATATTCAACAATCAAAGGGTTAAATTGCTTTCTGGCGTTGCTATTTTGCAACGCTACAAAAAGTAATATTTTTAAGTCTGTAGTTATAACTTGTATAATTTTATTTAACTTTATGTCGAGCAAGCATTTATAAAAGTTAAAATGGGGTATTTATTTATGCTTTACTTTGGAATGAATTTTGCACTACAATACTATTGCGTATTTTTTGCAACGATGAGGATCGAGTAGTTTTATGCAAGGATGCATACGATGGACCAGGACGAGAGACGCAAATATAAACGATTGGGGACGAAGTTTGATATATCATGCCGTGAAGTTGGTTCCGAAG
>DAOUVA010000196.1 GCA_030667885.1 Phycisphaerae bacterium | reverse complement strand
ATGGTAATGCAAATTATGAAATGCGAGTACACCAGGTTAGACAAGGCCGTCATTGACGGTGTAGAGGTGGAAGGATTCCGGACGACAGACCCTGCTTTCATCAGTGCAATTGGCGGTGATACAACAAGCATTGAGTTTACACTTTGGGTGGATGTCGAAAACTGGCTGCCGTTCCGCTCTGAGATGGACCTCAAGTCTGGCGAGCAAATGCAGGTGACCGACACCACTTACAATTACCGGTGGAACATCCCTGTTCATGCAAGCGATTTTGACCCGGTCATACCGGAAGATTTCAAGCCCTTGCCCTTCTCAACCGATGGGATGAAGATGCCGGGTATGAGTGAGTCCGCTGCTATTGAAGGCTTAAGGCTGTTTGCTGAGATTACCGGGCAATATCCCAAAAAGATGAATATGTTGGAACTTGCCCAGGAGATTGCCGCCCTCAAAGACAGTCAATATATAAAGGACATGTTAGAGAAATTGAAGGAAATGAAGCAGAATACCGAAATGTCAAATAAAGAACTCCTTGATGCGTTCATGAAAAAATGGGTGACGGAGATAATGCAGCCGATTCAGTCAATCAGCTACTTCTATATGATGTTGGTCACGGACAAAAAAGAACCTGCGTATTACGGCGAATCGGTAGGTCCTGATGATGCTGAGACAGTGTTGTTGAAATGGAAGGTTTCTGAAAGCCAGTACCGCGTTATCTTTGGAGATTTATCGACACTGGATGTTTCAACAGAAGAATTGGCAGAACTTCAAAACTCTAAATAACAACTGAAATATCAAAAACAAAAAGGCCGAGCCAAATTAGCCCGGTCTTTTTTATGCGCTCTTGCAGAAAACATTTTTACCTGTGAAGTAAACTCCGGCAAAAAAAATTCATTTCTTTAGACCCAAATGACTGTCCAAATTGTTATATTGGTAACAAACGTTTGTTATTGAACCGATTAGGCGGTCTTAATGGAAGACAAGCAGCTTGTATTAAAATGTAAGCGTGGTGCCTCCGATGCTCTGGAGCGTATCTACCAAAAATACAAGGCCGATTTACTGATTTTGGCGATGGCTCTCTTAAATGACAAAAGCGCAGCCGAAGATGTTTTGCATGACGTCTTTGTTACCTTTGTTCAATCTTTAGAAAAGTTCCGGCTCACAGGAACCCTCAAAGGCTATTTGCTCACCTGTGTTGCTAATCGTGCACGTAACACAAATAAGGCAAAACATTATCAGAGCGTAGGTTTGGAAGCAGTGGAATCTTTTGGTTCAAATTCGGATGAGCCGCCGGCGTCGATTATATTTAATGAACAGTTGCAGCAGCTAAGCAGCGCAATGGCTCAGCTTCCATACGACCAGCGGGAAGTAATCCTCCTGCACCATCAGGCCGAAATGACATTCAGGGCAATCGCTGAATCGCTTGGTATCTCAAACAATACGGCCAAGAGTCGCTATCGGTACGGACTCGATAAACTGCGGCTGATTTTAGATGAGGTGGAAAAATGAAACCGGAAGATAACATAAAAAAACTCATTAACGAATCAGATGTTACGACCAGTTCCGAAGCAGACAAAAGAATCCTTGCCGACGCTCTGGAAAATCTGGATAAATTAAAGCAAAAGAAATCGGCTGCAGCACAGGCGCACGTCTGGAGGATAATCACGAAAAGCCCGTTCGTCAAACTTGCCGCTACGGCTGCTGCAATAGTCATTGTCCTGGGGGGAATAGGTTTTTGGCTGGATGGAAATAACGAGCAATGGTGGCTCGGACCACAAGCTGCATGGGGAAATGAAATCTTGGCATCCTTGGACAGAGTCACAGCCTTAACTTATCGACAGCGGGGACTAAAGGTGAGGGATGACGGACCCGACACGGTCGGCGGCTTGTGGGAAAAGCGGTACGCTGCCAAAGACAAGTATCGCAGAGAAGTGCTTGATGAGGCCAACAACATCACACATATCGAATGGATATTGCCGGGGGACGATGGTTTCGTCAAGTATCTGGTATGGCCCGAACATCGGTGTTATACACAAGAACCGGAACAGACTCCACCTTTCTATGACAACGTTATGGGTTGGTTGCAACGCTGGGTGAAGCTTCTGAGCAAAGCCGACCGAATCCTGGGGACGCAGATCCTGGAAGGACGCCGGTGCGTGGGATTTGAAATCAGCCCCGGTATGTATGAAGGCTTCCTTGTGCAAGTGCCTGTCCAGGTATGGTTCGATGTTGAGACCAAGCTGCCCGTCCGGGTGGAAAGACGTGGCCTGACGGTCGATTATGATCCGGCCATGAAACTTACCCTGATATACGATCAGTTCGATTACTACACGAAGGTGCCGGCCGATATGTTTGCGCTACAGATTCCCGAAGGATTCGCTAATGCACACCCACACGAAATCGACGCCAAGAAAGGCCAGATGGTGTACGCGGATGTACCGGCAAAGTTAACGGATGAGATCATTGCGGCACTGAATGAGGTCGAGACAGCAGTTTACGAGCAACACTTGGAAATCGCTTTTGACAGCGGCTTGACCGTGTACCCTGCTGATAACATATACATGTCGCGAGATTGCTGGCGAAGGGACAGTGATTATCTGAAAGATAGACCACAGAAAACGGACTGGTACGTTATCGAAAAAGAGGACACGAAAACAAGAGACGCTGATTTCAACGAAAACAATTTCAAGTTAATACACACGACCGTGAATTTTGGCGATAAGACTTACAGTGTAGTTACTTACGCCGGAGAAGGTGCACCCCGCCATCCGCTTAACCGCATCCTATTCCTGGCTGCACACTTTGGTCGAGCGGACCGCATGTTGGAGAATGCCAAGATCGAAGGCGTCGAATGCGTCGACATGGAGATCAGTGCGGCAAAATATGGTGGTACACCGGCGACTACCAAGGATCGCGTATGGTTCGATGTGAAAACGAAGCTTCCGGTGCGAATGGAGAATGTGCGAACCGAGGATAAGTATTGGCAGGAGAACGTGGCAAAGAAGGTGCGCGTGCTTAATCGATTTAAGTGGAACCCAGAGCTACCTGATGACACCTTTACCCCCAAAATCCCTGAAGGCTTCACGCTCGTAGATACAAATGAGCCCTGATAGCCTGATTCTTGATGGTCTTACAGTCCCCAGGCCTTCGCGAAGGCGGTAAAGCTGCGGTCGTAGGTCTTCTCAACGTCGTTGGGAAAGCAGCATGCGGGCAGTTGTTTGCTCGATAAATGATAACTTATACACTTACAGCATATCCCTTTTCTGTCACAGCCGGGATATGAGCAATTACAATTTTTTAAATTTTGTTCTTTATTACATTCCATAATCAACAGCACCCTTTCTTGAGGAATTTCTTCCCTATTTTTTCGAGGAATATTGTAGTAAACGGCTACGAAAAATGCAACTCAATAACATCTTTATCGTTGAGGACATGATTTCGTTGTGTGTTTTGCCCGTTATAAACACCGGTCCCCCAGATTCTTGCGAACTTGAGTTTTTCTGCTAATTGCCGGTGAACAGTCGTGGCAAGGTCCATAACTGTAGAGCCGACAGGAAGTGTGAACGGGTCTGTCATATCGGCGGGCTTGCCCGGCGGTTTGGAATAGATGCGGATTATTCCTAATAGTTTGAACAGCTTTTCCCCCAGCTCTTCAAGCCCGTTGTCGCTCATGGCTGAGACCTCTACAAATTCAAACGGATATGTACATAACTTCTTAAGATTCTCAAGAGCACCGGCCTTGGCAATATCGGATTTTGTGCATATACAAAATGCCTTTTTCCCGAGCACATTACCATGGCTGTCGTGTTCAGGTGTTTCACTGCCAAGAAGCAGGCTGCGCGATTCCAGAAAATCCAAACAAATAAGCAACTGCTCCTCCACGTCCCCCGAAAGGTCTATCACAATAGCAATCAAATCGCAGTTGCGGTACGTTCCGACCTGCCCCGGAGCGCTGTAGTCGACCGTAATCGGTGGCATATCGACTAATTCAATCTTGATGTCCTCGAACGGAACCATCCCTGGCACCGGGGCGTTGGTAGCAAAGGGAAAATCGGCAACGTGGACCTTCGCATTGGTCAGACCGCCAACGATGGAGCTTTTGCCGCAGTTTGGCGCACCCAAAAGAACAATCTGACCCGCTCCGCTCCGTGGAACGTGAAAAATGTCCACATGCTTGCCGCCCTTTTTTTGCGTGTCGGTCTCTTTTAGCTTGCTGAGCTTCCGCCGAAGGTCCGCAAGCAAATGGTCCGTTCCTTTGTGCTTCGGCATCACGCGCAGCATTTGCTCCAGCGCCATAATCTTTTCGTCGTTTGACGTGGCGCTTCGAAACCACTTCTCAGCCTTTAAATAGTCCGGTGTAAGATTAGCTGGCATCTTCCTGGAAATCTCAAATTTCGCCTGTTTTTGTATCTTTGAAATCCGCGAAATCTGCGGTTTTTATTCAGTGAGTTTATCTACTACTAAGTCTCCTACCTCGGCTGTCGAATATCCCATCTTCCCGGCTTGCATACTCTTGAGCTTATTGCCAGTTAGATACATCACCGTCTGCTCTATTTTGTCCGCTGCCTCTTCTTCCCCTAATGTGGCCAGCATCATTTGGACCGAGCAGATAGCCGCTAACGGATTAATAACTCCCTTGCCCGTGTACTTCGGTGCGCTACCTCCGATAGGCTCGAACATACTGACGCCTTCGGGGTTGATATTTCCTCCGGCTGCGATACCCATACCCCCCTGAACCATCGCGCCAAGATCGGTTATAATGTCACCGAACATATTGCCGGTCACGATAACGTCAAACCATTCGGGATTCTTGATCATCCACATACAGGTAGCGTCAACGTGATAATATTCTCTCTCTATATCAGGATATTCCGCCTTGCCCATCTCATGAAAAGCCCGTTCCCACAAATCATAAATATAAGTAAGCACATTGGTCTTGCCGCACAAAGCAAGAGTGTTCTTATCACCTTTGCCCCGCGCCTTCTTGCCGTATTTGCGTGCATACTCGAATGCATACCTCAAACAGCGGTCAACCTGAAAACGATTATAAACCGCCGACTGCACGGCCACCTCGTGCGGCGTTCCCTTCATTGAAAAACCGCCCGTACCCGTATAGAGATCGCCGGTATTTTCGCGAATCACCACAAAATCAATTTCATCCGGCCCTTTGTCTTTTATCGGCGTCTCAACACCCGGATAAAGCTTCACAGGACGCAGATTTATATATTGGTCAAGCGCAAAACGGGCCTTGAGCAGAATGCCCTTTTCCAGAATTCCCGGCGCCACGTCCGGGTGCCCAATCGCACCCAACAGAATTGTATCGAATTTACGAAGCTCTTCGATAGCGCTGTCGGGCAGAGTCTCGCCCGTCTTTTTATATCTTTCACCGCCGAAGTCGAACTCGGTCAAATCAACTTTGAAATCGAACTTCTCCGCGGCGGCTTTCAAAACCTTTACCGCCTCAGCGGTCACTTCCGGCCCGGTCCCGTCGCCGGGTATCACAGCAATCTTGTACACTTTTAAGTCTCCTTGTCGTAAAAAAAAACTATATGTTATCCATACGTTATTGTCTTCTCGAAGTCTTCCATACCTCGAAATCATCCCGCGGCCCAGCCGCTGGCATCTTAGCGTTCATTTGTTTTAGCCACCTGCCTAACATCCCCCGAAGCTCCGCCGCCTTCTCCGGCATTTCTTTCGCCAGGTCATGCTTTTCGCCTATATCACTTTTCAGATTGTACAGCTCAACGCTGTTATCTTCATACCATTCTATAAGTTTGTAATCCCCGGCCCGCACCGCACCGCTCGGCCTGTTGCCGCTGCCGTGATAGTGCGGATAATGCCAGTATATCGCCTTTCGCTCCAGCTTGCCCTTGTTTTTCAATAGCGGCATAAGGCTCACGCCGTCAATATGCTGCTCAGGCATAAGCCCCAGCCCCGCCATCTCCAGCATTGTAGGATAAAAGTCCGTACTTGTCACCGGCTCATCGCATACGCTGCCCGGCTTCACCACGCCCGGCCACTTGATAAACATTGGCTCGCGAATCCCACCTTCATACAGCCAGCCCTTGCCCGCACGCAGCGGAAGATTGGCCGTCGGCCCCTCACGCGGCACGGTGGATAAACCGCCGTTGTCGGACATGAATATCACCGCCGTATTGTCCGCCACCCCCGACTCCTCCAGCGTTTTCATAACCCGCCCGATGCTCTCATCCACACTCTGAACCATCCCCGCATATGCCGGGTTGTCCTGAACCAGTCTGGTATTATAACGGCCATAAACACTGGCAGACCGCGGCCTTTCGCCAGTCGGCAGTTTCTCCGCCTTGGCCTTATATTTGTCCGTCAATGTCTGCTTGGATTCTATCGGCGTATGCACCGCATAATGCGAAAGATACAGCAGGAACGGCCTGTCCTTATTCGCCTCGATAAACTTCTCCGACTCATCCGTCAGCCTGTCCGTCAAATACTCACCTTCCTCGCCACCCTCCGGCATCGTCTCCAAAGCCCGGTTCCTCTTCTTATATGGATAGAAATATGTCGGCGGCGCACCCGACCAGTCTCCCCCGATATTGACATCGAAACCCTGCTTGTCGGGATAGAAATCCGCTCTGATGTCAGCCCCCCGTGGCGACAGGTGCCATTTACCCACAAAGCCCGTAGCATAACCTTGCCCCTTCAACACCTCGGCTATCGTCACCTCCTCGAGTTCAAGCCTGTCCGCATATTCGGTCGGTTTTTGGCTGCCGCCTATCCACTGCGTTATCCCCAACCTTGCCGGATACTTGCCCGCCATAATACTTCCCCGTGTCGGCGAACAGACCGGACATGCCGCGTATGCCTCGGTAAAACGCATACCTTCGCTTGCCAGTATGTCGATGTTCGGCGTCTCATAGAAACTGCTGCCATAACAGCCCAAATCCGTCCACCCCAGATCATCGATAAGAATAAAAACAAAATTAAGCTTTTTACCCGGCCCGCTTGCCGCCTGAGAATTAATGCCCGCGCACCCCGGTACCGCCAGCGCCGCCGCGCCAAATCCGATTGCCTTTATAAATTCACGCCTATTCATCGAATTACACTTTATCTTTTTAAAAATTGTCGTTTTTATCCAATTGCCGATACTATACTCTCAATGAACCTGTTTTTCAAGAAAATCTACACCGTGGAAGTAGGGTGTGCAACTTGTTGCACACGCGGAAATGTCTATTGAATATCCGGTATCAAAAATCCGTCTCGGCTTTTACACCCCGCTGAACTCTCAGGAAGTCCTCAAGTTCGCCATCTTGCCTGACGACCTGACCAAGTTCATTGAAAATCTTTGGCCCGGCCCATCGCCAGTGCTCTGCGTGGCCGTCTGCGAATGAGAAGTTACCCCCCTGAGAATGCCGTCCAGCCGGAAGGTCCCACCACTGCGGTTGTACAGATGCGAACATCGGACCCCGTGGCGGAATACCGAAGTGGGAATCGAGAATGCTGTCCTCATGGACATCAATGAAGAACAGCAGCTTCGAAGGCGATGGGTCATCGATATCAGTCTCCTTAGCGAAGCTCGGCAGCACGGCCGAATCGGGCGAATATGGCAGGCCGTTGACCGATTGGCTCATATTGTAACTGCGCGTCCGCCGAATATTCAGGATTTTACCTTCTTCCGTT
>DAOUVA010000446.1 GCA_030667885.1 Phycisphaerae bacterium | reverse complement strand
TAATTGTTATCTTAACGGCACCGTCCCAGGGGTATCGAGTTTGTTGTTTTATCTGTACTGTGTTCCCTTTAATTCTGACAGTGCCGGTGCCGCCGGCGAACAGGTTGACATAAAGATTGCTTCCTTCCTGAGCGTATATATATCCGGGAACCGAAGAAACGAATCTGGTCATATTCCCCGGACAGCAGGCGCAACCGAACCACGGACTGCGTTTATGCTGGCCCTGCGAGGCAAGAGGATTGGGATAGAAGAAGCTCTTTCCTTCCAGTGACACACCTGAAATCAATCCGTTGTACAAAGTCCGTTCCAGCACATCGACATACTTTGCATCTCCGTGAAACAGAAACATCCGATGGTTCCACATAACGTTTCCGATAGCTGCGCATGTTTCGCAATAAGCGGTTTCGTTGGGCAGTTCGTAATTTTTGCCGAAGGCCTCACCGGAACCCTTCGCCCCGATACCCCCGGTTAGATACAGTTTCTTTGTGACGACGTTCTCCCAAATCCGGTCGATTGCTCTGAGGTAACTGTGGTCTGCGCTCAGTGCCGCCACATCCGCCATCCCGCAATACATATAGGATGCACGAACGGCGTGCCCTACCGCTTCATCTTGTTCGGTAACTTTCTTATGCGACTGGTTGTATGGATTTCCGTCAGGGCCGCGGGTATCAAGAAAAAACTTGGCCAGTCTAAGATACTTTTCGTTACCCGTAGCCCGGTAGAGTCTGGCCAGACCCATCTCAATTATCTGATGACCCGGTGCGGTTTCATTCTTGCCCGGGCCGAAGACCGTATCCAGAAAGTCGGCATTTTTAATCGCGACATTCAGCAGGGTACGTTTGCCGGTGGCCTGATGATGTGCCGCCGCCGCCTCATAGAGATGGCCCATGTTATACAATTCATGACTGCCGCTGAGTTTTGACCAGCGTTTATCTCCGTACCAGTTAATTAAGTTCTCCGCCTTGTTCGTTCTGCAAGTGAACAGGTAGCCGTCGTCTTCCTGTGCAGCCGCAATCTTGACTATCAATACATCGAGATATCTGTCGAGCTTCCGGTCCGGATGAACGTCCAAAGAGTATGAAGCCCCTTCAAGAATTTTATACGGATCCGTATCGTCGAAAGGAAAGCTGGCCCGGTGCTCGCCTTTCATCAGGCCGCCTGCTATGGCAAAATTGTCAATCCGGCCGGTCTCTTCACACTTTCCGAAAGCATAAGGAATCGAGACCTTGCGGTTCGTCTCAATCCGAGGCGCCCAGAATTCGTCCGTCAGTTCAACATTGATGAACGGTACCGGTTCGATAGGGTAATCTTTTTTGAAAATATTCTCTTCTGCGGCACTGCATACCTGAATACCTGTTGCAAGACAAATCCCAAGTATTAATATAGCTATCTCTTTTACCCTCATGATATGCTCCTTTCGATTTTGCAGTTTGTTTTGCCCGGCTGGAAAACTGTTAGAGAATCTCGCTCTATCGATGATGATAAACATCCCAGCCCATATAGTTTTCAAGAGCTTCTGCTATTGCGTCGGCTTTTTCTATCTTGTTTACTGCAACGTGATGTTCGAAGCCCATCCTGCATATGTATTGCAAAAGCCTTTGAAGATTTGCGATTTTCATCACGCCATATCCACCGAATGAATCGAGTTTGTCGTTTGTAAATTCACCCTCACCTACATAAACGCTTACGATACCTTCGCTATCATCGGTGGCAGTCCTGCAGAAAGTCGCCTTACCCGGTGCTATCCTGCCTACAATGGTTCCGTAAGTGTTGTCTTTTCCAACGGCGCCGGCAATAATTTCCTGATAGTCCATTTTTGAACTTTTGAAAAATGACTTTGGCAGATTGCTGCAATGGAACAAGACGGTCTTGTCAGGGTCGGAGCCGTAGTTATTGTTCCAGTCCAGCAGCGCGCTGGGCGTGCCGCCGGCCAATTGAAGAATGTACATTCCCAACAAACCCGTAATATCAACCTCGCATGCGCTCGGAACCAGAGACTCGCTCTTTATGCTCATAAGCGTACAAGGTACTAGTCCACAGAATTCCTCAAGAGAGGTCCAGCACTGAATGGCCGTCCCGTCAAGCTCAGTCTCTTTAATCCATTTATCCACAACATAACCGAATTTGGCCATCTTTAAGAGTTTGTCGGCGGGGATTGAGTTGGTTGAGATATATTTCATAATGGCATTCAATTTTCTCTTAACCGCCCTGTCGTTATCGCCGAGCCGGTCAACTCTCCCGAGAATTTCGGACAAATCTATCGTCTCAACCGAAATGCCCGACATTTCGAGGATTTTCTCACTGAAGCGAACGGTATTAAAAGCACCTGTGCGGGCTCCGATAGCGCCAAACCTGGCGTTCTCCAGGCCTTTGATAATTCTGCACACAGAAGCAAAATCGCTCAAATCTTTTTTGAATTCCGCCGATGCGGCCTTAACTGTGTGTGAGTTCGTTAGCGTAAATGGAATACCGGCTTGCCTGAGATTGTTACAAACGCTCATCTTGCCGCAGAAAGAATCCCGCCTGTTTGCTAAGGTCATTTTGTCCTGTGCATCCGGTTCGGCGTGGATCAGAATCGGAACGTTAAGCCCTGAGCGTTTGATTGTCTCGGCGACTCCCTTCTCGTCACCGAAGTTCGGCAGTGTTACGATTACCCCGTCAATCTTGCCCGCCTTTTCTGAAAAAAGTGCGGCACATTTCTTAGCATCATCAAAAGTCTCAACCGCGCCGTACTTCGTCTGCTGCATTGATAAAGCAACCGAGTTGAAACCGTTTTTCTTAAGCACCTCAAGTATATCTTTTCGTCCCTGTTTTGCTAACGCATCCGGGAAAAAACCTCTGTTTCCTACGATTACTCCGAACGTTGTTTTTCTCATTTTTATTTCTCCTAAAATAATCAAGAGATAAAATTAAAGTTGGCCGTAATAGGCGTTCTCACCGTGTTTCCTCAGGTAGTGTTTGTCAAGAAGGGCTTGGCTAATAGGCCCCTGCTGAGGATTTATAGTTATAGTGCCCAGAGCCATTGTCGCCGTCTGCTCCAGCACAACCATAGCTTCGACAGAAGCTGCGGCAGACTTGCCCCAGGTGAAAGGAGCGTGGTTGGCGACAAGCACCGCAGGCATTTTCATTGGGTCCATACCGGCAAATCGCCTGACAATACATTTTCCAGTGTTTAGCTCATAATCGGTTTGTATTTCATTTTCCGTCATTACATCAGTAACAGGTACCGCCCCGTAAAAATAATCGGCGCCGGTTGTACCGAAACAGGGAATTTCTCTGCATGCCTGTGCCCACATAGTTGCTCCTGCGGGATGCCCGTGGCATATACCGCCGATAGATTCGAAATTTCTGTAAAGTTCAAGATGAGTCGGCGTATCCGAAGAAGGATTGAGGCTTCCCTCGATAATATTTCCATCCAAATCAAGTAATACTATTTTCTCGGGTGTTAGCTCATCGTACATGACACCGCTGGGTTTTATAGCTATCACGCCTTTCGAGCGGTCTATTTCGCTTACATTGCCCCAACTATAAATGACGAGCTTTTGCTTTTGCAGTTCAAGGTTTGCATCACAAACAGCTTTTCTTAAATCCTCGTACACAGCAAGTCCTCTCAGAAATCAAACGCTGTCTTTTATATCCAAAAGCTCTTTCATAACATTTGCCAGTTTCCCTGAGTAATCAGTTGTACCAAAGGCATCGTGTAACTGCTTATAAAGGGCATATAATTTTGTATAGAGCTTGTGATTTTCCGGGATAGGTTTATAAGTGGTATCCTTAATCCCGCACATAGCCCCCTGTGCTTCGGAGAAATTATCG
>DAOUVA010000483.1 GCA_030667885.1 Phycisphaerae bacterium | reverse complement strand
GCCCATCTCATGTCCAAGGATGAAAGCAAGCTCGTCCTGGTTCCACTCGCAGAGTTCCAGCAGTGACCGGGTCACGAAGATAAACCCGCCCGGGAGGGCAAAAGCGTTGGGTTCAGTGCCTTTGATAACTTCAAAGCTGAACGTGCGAAGCTTATTGGCAACACAAGCGGCCAGATGACAACCCACTTTGTTTAACATTTGCCCAGCCCGCGGTTCCGTGTCAAGTTCCAACCGATTCCTGATTTCACGTGCCAGGTCTTGGCCGACTTTGTGTTCTGCCTGGATAGCGTCAGCTTCACTGGCAGTTATTGATTGCCATATCCACTTAACCTTGCGAACCCTCGGGCCGACCATCTTGCCTAAATTGTAGAATAAGCTGCTCACTTCGCGTGCTCATTTTTATGAGTCGTGTATCTTGCTATAGACTATGTTGTTCACCGTCTTATCCGAATCTCTCTGTCGGAACTCACGACGGCTCCATGTCTCCATTGTATTGGCTCGGCAGGAGGGGGGCAACAATCAATTGTTTTACCTCATCAGGGAGAACAGAGTCGGGCGGAGTGGTGTGGGGTCAGTTTTCGTATTCCAGCCGCAAGGGCATAATACAGAGTCTCAAGAAAGCTTGAATTTTCAAGCAAGACTTGATATTCTATTAGAAAAGAGGCCCAGCGGCCAAGTTAAACAGTTATAAATGGCAAATCACAGATTAAATCTTGCACCCACGCCGTAAGCGTGTATAGAATAGTGAAATAGAGACTTTTTAAACAGCCCAAATATAAGGAGGCTAAAAATGAATGGTGACAAACCCTATATTCCGCAGGTATCGCCGCAAAAGATTCTGAAAACCGCCGCATGGGTAATACCGATTGTTGTCGTACTTGCTCTGTTATCTACGACGTTCTACATGGTTAGCACCGACTCCAAAGGTGTAGTTCAGCAGTTTGGTAAATTCGTTCGTATTACAGAGCCCGGCCTGCATCTTAAGCTGCCATTTGGAATTGAGAAGGTCCGGATACCGCAGGTTGAGAGAATCTTCAAAGAGGAGTTTGGCTTCAGCACTTTACAGGCCGGCATAAAGAGTACCTATGGCAAGAAGAAGCTTGACGAATCCCTGATGCTCTGCGGCGATTTGAGCGTTGCAGAAGTCGAATGGATTGTTCAGTACAAGATAAGGGAGCCTGACAAGTATCTTTTCAACGTACGAAACCCTAAAAAGGTTATCAGGGATGTCTCTGAATCTGTTATGAGGATGGTAGTCGGTGATTCCTCCGTCGATGAGGTCCTTACCGCCAGGAGGATAGAAATCAACATCGAGGCAGAGCAGGAAATGCAGCACATCCTCGATAGCTATGACACCGGTATCCAGGTTGTCACTGTAAAGCTTCAGGATGTCAACCCCCCGGAGCCGGTCAAGCCCGCTTTCAATGAGGTAAACGCATCCCAGCAGGACAAAGAAAAACTCATAAACAAAGCCAAAGAGGAATACAACAGGGTAATCCCAAAGGCCCGCGGCCAGGCGCTGCAAATGGTCAAACAGGCAGATGGTTACGCCATAAACCGCACGAATACGGCACAGGGCGATGCGAGTCGATTTAACCAGATATGGGCCGAGTATGATAAAAACAAAGATGTTACACGCAGGCGGCTCTATCTTGAAAGCCTTGGAAAAGTATTACCAAAACTTGAAAAGAAATACATTATTGACGAGGATGTCAAAGGTCTTCTTCCAATAATGAATATCACGGAGAAATAAAAATGTATAACAAAGTTCTACTCATCGCTGTCGTAATTGTTGCTGTCGTCGGGTTTAGTCTCAGTTTGTTCATCTACACGGTTTCTGAAATCGAGCAGGTGGTAATAACGCAGTTCGGGGAGTATAAGAAGGTAGTCAAAGATGCCGGCCTGCACTTTAAAAAGCCTATCATTGAAAAGGTCAACTACCTGGACAAACGAATCCTCGAATGGGACGGCAAACCAACGCAGATGCCGACCCTCGACAAAAGATACATATGGGTCGATACGTTCGCCCGCTGGCGAATCGAGGACCCATTGAAGTTTTTCCAAACGGTCCGAAACGAGACCTCCGCCCACGGCCGACTCGATGACATTATCAACTCCGCCGTCAGAAACCAGATGTCCAATCATCCTCTTATCGATGCGATTCGAAGCTCCAACAGGCCTATGATTATGACGGTTGGAATTGAAGGGGAACGGGCCGCCGAATTGCAAAAAGTTGAGAAGGGAAGGAATAAAATAACAGATCAGATACTCGCTGAAGCCAAGGCCTCGGCACTGGTGCTTGGTATCGATTTGGTGGATATTAGAATCAAGCGTATCAATTATGTTGAGCAGGTAAGAAAATCCGCCTACGAGAGAATGATTGTCGAAAGACAGCGAATCGCCGCAAGGTACCGCTCAGAGGGCGAAGGGAAAATGATGGAAATCCAGGGCCAAAAGGAACAGGAAGAGAAACAGATAATCTCCGAGGCATACAAGCAGGCACAGGAGATTATGGGTAAGGCTGATGCCGAGGCGATTAAAATCTACGCCGAAGCATATTCCAAGGACCCCGAATTTTACTCCTTTCTCAAGACACTCGAAAGCTACGAGAAGAATCTTGAAAAGGCCGGTACTATCATACTTTCCACCGATAGCGAATACTTAAAATACCTGAAAAGTCCGGGCACAGCTTCGCCGTAATCATAGTTGGCAGCCATTTTTGACACAATTGATATAGCTGTTTATACGATGTGGCTAATACTTTTTTCTGAATCTTGCGACGGGAACGTTTACTTTGACGACATCAGACTCTACCCATAACTCAACTGCTGACAACAATGCTTAAGTAAAATTAATCAGTACTAAAACCAAAAGGGCTGGGAACAAAAAACCCCCAGCCCTTACTTTTTAAATCTTAATCTGTCATCTCGATTTTTTATCTTTGATTTTTAACTTTTCTTTCTAATCCCAGCATCTTTTCTTTCATCTCCACTCCGCCTGCTGCGCTAAAGCCGCCCATCCCACCGTCACACCTTATGACCCTGTGACAGGCAATTACAAGAGGCAGTCTGTTCCTCCCTAAAATCCCTCATTATCAGTTGCTAAAAAACCCACCTTGCGACATTGTTTTTTAGGAATTACCGTTATTTTCTGTATTGTTGTGAGAACCGCTATGTGTGACTATGCTGACTTTAGAGCCTTCGGCTGGTATACTGG
>DAOUVA010000480.1 GCA_030667885.1 Phycisphaerae bacterium | reverse complement strand
GGTCGATGGTAAAACAGCGCATTGTGCCCTGAACCGGTAATCCAATTATCTGATGGTCCATAAGTTGAACCCACGGCAAAGGAACGCATCCACTCATCGACATCGAGTGCCTGTTCAATTGCCGAGAAAAATTCAGGGCCGCTCCGGCTCAACGCGTATGTCATGTTCATTATCGGCTCGTAGTTATCTTCATCCCTGTTGTTCTTAATGAGAAGATGCCAGCGATAGTCTTCTTTGTCCTGACCCAGATAGGTGTTAATTGAAAGCCCATCAACCCCACCGGCTTCTTGGGGATACTTCAATCCCTCCGGATTGTTACCAACGGTTTGGGTCAAGGGATAGACCAGTTCATACTCATAAAGGGTACCGCTGCCGCCTTGATTACCATAAGACTCTTCACAAAATAATCTGTTGAATCGGGCTATTTGAACCTCTACTCCACTGCTGTGGGCGGGGTCTGGTGCCATCAGGTAGCCTAAGTCGTGATATTTGCTCGGCCCGCCGAAGCGATTCATAGCTGCATGCAGAAGCATCTCCTGCTGACCTACGTTCTGCCCGTTAGAACGGTCGAATGCCAGTTTATCGTGCACACCCCGGAACAGATTTTGTGCTTCAAAACGCAAACTAAAACCGATCCTGCCTGCCTGCTTGTTCGGGGGACGACCGTGCTCGCTGCTTTTCAGCCTGACGCCGATGTTGTAGTAGATATTGCTTTCATTAACGATAAGTGTAGCTCCCAGATATTCATTGCTCATCAAATTTGTGAGTTCGTACAGTTTTTCCCTCTGGTCGTTGCGCATGACAAGTCGGTAATTATGTACTCCTGTATCGCGCGGCATCTGACCTAAGACCTCGTATTGGGCAAAACTGGCCGGGCCGGCGGCAGGATAATAGCTCCTGGCCATCAAATTGTCCCAACCTTCGACATAGAACTGTACCGTTGTTCCGCCTCTATAACCCGGTATCGAACCACTATACAACAAACCATCTTCGGTAGTCATTACAACACGCCGCCAGTAGCTTCCATTTTGCCGATAACGAAGACCCATTCCCATTTCTAAAATACCATCAGGATCCTCGGCCTGAACAGTAACGTTCACTGTTTGATAAGGTCCAGGGACAGCAGGGGTATGAATAAGTGATGAAAATGTTGGGCCAATATTTGACACTGCTCTTGAATTCACCGTACCTGGTGTACCGCTGCTCTCAGGCACATCCAAATGTGTGGTATATGCAATACGGTTAAAGAAAAGGCGAGTATTCAATAAGGGTGTCCCTGCCACCCAGCGGGCTCGGAAACGAATCTCATAGACCTGTCCGTTGTTCACCCAGCGACCATTAGCCAAAGTAGTCTCGGCATGGTTTGACATATGCTCGGTTGGCCCGGTGGCAACCAGCAGAAGTACTGGATTAGAGGCATCTTCAGGATCGGGGACAACGACCGATGTGGAGTGATTGCCGATGATGCGCCATTTATCCGTGTCTGTGGAAAAGTCGCCATTCTGCAACAATTGCTCTGCAGCCCCGTCAGGATTCTCAATTACCTCGATATCATCGATAAGAATCTCTCCCTGATCTAACAGGCCCATGACAAATTCGCTATAGAGGTAATCCTGCCCGACCGGGCTTGACGTTGCGACTGTACGATAGACATAATTTTGCCATGACGAGCGTCCTAATTCATTACTGGCTGCCCAAGCCTCGGCCCGGTTGTTGTTGGCCCATGGTTCAATAAGTTCCAAACTACAGCCGCCCCCATCTGCATATTCAGGCCAGGTTCCGTCATCATAATAGCGAATCGTATCTGCAGGATTGCCGTGTTGATCAGATAAAACCAAGTCCTCGCCTCCGTCAGACAAGTTTCCATTGAAATCGCCGATTATATGTGCATCAGGAAAACGGTTGCTCAGCCAGGCCGCATCTTCAGCCACTACCAGATATTCTCCCGGTTCCAACGTTGTATCTATAGGAAAATTATAACCAATCCCTTTGGTAAAAGACCAGTTAGACATATCCACAGTCTCCATACCTCGGTTGTAGAGTTCAACCCAGCTGTTAGATTCCTCTCCTTCCAGTAGCACCATAGGGTGGTACATGATTTCGTTAATGACGATGTCTTGGCAGATTGCGAATACGTTGGGCGCTCCCCATGTAACAGCCGCAGGGTAAAGCCACTGGCCTGTGCCATCCGGATAACGACCACGCAGTGTATCATCGGCAAGCACGGCATCTAATAAGTGCCCATCTGTGGACCAGAGGAATACGCGGTCGCCCTCACCGGGAATGAATCCCAGATCCGCTTCAATTAGCCAGAAGGTATTGTCCGATTCCAACATCATGTCTGAACATTCATAAGTGGCTTCGACGCTCCCTTGAACCTCAATACGTAAACCGTTTATATTTAAGGTTGTGTCACCGATATTTACCAGTTCCAGATAAAACACATCATCGGTAACGGAAGCCATCTCATTAAAACGAACGAGCCGAATCGGTGCCTCGCTTGAGGAAAAGTTTTCGGCACCCGGAGAGCCTCCCACCTGCTCGCTCCAGGTCCAATTGGCAGGATTATCACTTTCCCGGTCCGGATTGAGCTTAGCCAGACTTACTCCCGCACCGTCTGGTGCCACGGGCCAGTCACCGGAATCTCTATAACGAATTTCATTTAGCAGCCGCCCACTGTTATTGACTAAATACAGAGTCTCACCATTGTTTGAGAGCTTACCGGTAAATGGACCAAACACTAATGCACCCAATGGCGCCTGATTTAGCAACAGTTCCGGTGCGGAGGCGACCACCATATAATCCCCGGCCCCGATGATTGTGTCTGGCGGAAAAGTATACTCCACACCTCCCTGCAGCGACCAGCCAGATATGTCGATATCTATGCCCATCTGATTGTACAACTCTACCCACTCCACATTATCCCCGGTCTGAGGATGGTACATGACCTCATTGAAGACTACCACAGAATCAGCCGTTGCTCCGGAAGCCAGAAGGATGATGCAAAGACAAGAAAACCGAACTTTGTGTTTCAAGGTATTTAACATAACATTCAATCCTTGCTATGTACAATGATGAATATAACTTTAATAATGGCAACGCATGAAACTCCTCGATAGTATAATATAATAACAGGTTTTGCATTCAATGTCGAAGGTAAAAAGGACAAAGGCAAAAGGCAGGACAACCACAGATTTCACTGATTAACGCGGATTTGGATTCACCTGG
>DAOUVA010000054.1 GCA_030667885.1 Phycisphaerae bacterium | reverse complement strand
GCCATTGCGCGGCGTTTTTCCGCCTCGGCCTGTGCTCTTGCCAGATCAGCCTTGGCCTGTGCCCCCTGCAGTTGAGCGCCGATATTTTCACCTACATCGACGTCGGCAATATCAATAGAAAGAATCTCGTAAGCCGTTCCAGCATCAAGCCCTTTGGATAAAACTGATTTTGAAATATCGTCCGGATTTTCCAGGACGCTCTTGTATGTTATCGCACTGCCGATAGTAGTAACAATTCCCTCGCCTACGCGAGCGATAATAGTTTCTTCAGTGGCACCGCCGATTAGTCTTTCGATATTGGCTCGGACGGTAACACGCGCCTTTGCTTTCAACTGAATGCCATCCTGAGCAACTGCATCTATCGTGCCTCTGCTCTTTTCAGGGTCGGGGCAATCGATTACCTTAGGATTGACGCTTGTCTGGACCGCCTCGAGAATGTCACGACCGGCCAGGTCGATTGCTGTGGCAGTTTGAAAAGACAAATCGATATTTGCTCTGCTGGCGGCAATCAAAGCGCGAACAACGTTTGGAACATTGCCGCGGGCCAAATAATGACTTTCCAGGTCTCTTGTCGTTAGTGTCAGTCCTGCCTGAATTGCGGTTATTTTGCTTATAACTATGGTATTGGTATCGACCTTCCTTAGCCACATCCCAATAAGCTCGGAGAATTTGATGTCGGCCCGCGATAGTTTAGCCTGCAGCCACAGCCGGAAGAATTTCAAGAACAGCATCAGGAACACAAACACTGCAAGGATAACTATTACCAGAAGAGCTATTCCGACCATTTTTATGGGGTCCTCTGCCGCCAGGATCATATTTATTAAATTCATGATTTTTGTCCTTTCATTAACTTTCTTCTATTGTACGAACGGTTAACTGTGTACTCTCAACATTGATGACTTTGACTTTTTTATCTTTTTCAACATATCCGCTTTCAGCTACGCATTCAACTCTATTTCCTGCAAAATCACACATTCCAACAGGCCGCAGCGGTGTAAGTACGATACCGACCTTACCAAGCAGCTCTTTTAGCTCAGACGTATCCGGTATAGCATCGCCCTGCTGCCGTTCCGGCGGAGTAAGAGTAACGCTTTTGCCGAATCTGGTTTTTGGGAATATCCTGTAAGCAAAAATCAGGACCGATGGTATCATTACAGTTGCGATACCTATTCCAATCCAGCCTGCTATTGTGCTGTAATGAAAGAAAATCACTGCACCGCCGACTAAACACGCCAGTGCGCAGAGACTTATCAATCCGCCGCTCGGCACGAATATCTCAGCTATTATCAGAGCCGCACAGGCAAAATAAAGAAAAACTGCAAAAACCAGCCACCAAACCATAAGCTAATCCTTATAAAAATTATTGTAAGCCCACCTGTGGTGGGCCAGCAATTTCCATTTCAGGCTCCTGTGCAAATATTATTGCACTATAGCCTAACTTTCTGCTTTTTTGACGACCACTCTGTTGCCGTGAATCTCAATTATCTCAACCTTTGTGCCTTTGTCAAGGAAGTCACCTTCAGCTACCACATCAACTATTGCATCGCCGAATTTGGCTTTTCCTGTAGGTCTCAGTTTCGAAACCACCTCGCCGGAATCGCCCATTTTTACGCTTAGCGTTTTACTTTCGGGCGGCGTTGTCATGCTCAATGGTATTTCACCGCTTTGCCTTGGCACCGCCGGGGCAAGTATCAAACCGCTAAGGAACTGAATCCGAGGCAGATGTTTTGACAACAACCACACCAGAACAATAGAGCCGGCAAAACCCAGCGATAATCCCACGATCCCCCATGTGAAATCACTCCAGGCAATTGCATCTTGAGGCCAGGGTAATTTGTCCGGTGGATTCTTGATAAGCATGCCGAATAAACCGGCGAATATACATATTATTCCTGCAAAACCTGCGATACCGAAACCGGGCAGGACCAAAAATTCGATTAGGAGCAGAAGTATTCCTAACACAAATAACGCTACTTCCACCCAGTTAGCCAATCCGATAAGGTATTTGCTGCCAATTATGATTGTAAAGCATATAACCGCCGCCAGGCCGGGCAACCCCACACCCGGGGTGTTAAATTCAATATATACCCCCAACATGGCAAGCATAACAAGAACGGCCATAACCGCCGGAGAATTGACCCATCTAACCATCTCTTCCGACCAGTTGGTTTCAAGCACCATCGGCTCGCCGGCAAAAGTTACACTGTCACGTTTTTCCAGGAACTCAAGAATCTCTGCCCGGTCTTTGACCACCGCTCTTGCTACGCCATATTCTAAGGCTTCAGAGGCCGTCAGTGTCAAAAGCTCATCGCTTTTGACGATTAATTCCTTGTTATCTAGGTCGTAAGTATTTGGGTCTTTGGGCAGCCGGGCCCCCTCGAAAAATTCGTCCTTTCCGGTTGTTATATTCTTGATTTTGTAAACCTCAATTTGTTGGGTTACCATAGCTTTTAGCAACACCTCGGGATAATTATTAGCCTCAGCGCTGATGGCAAATGCTGCCCGAGTATCTGTTTCAATCTTTTCCCGCTCTACTCCCTCAAGTTTTCCTCCAAGAACGATTGGTGCACAATCACCAATTCTTGTTTTATCTTTCATTATTATATCTTCACACGCAACACTTATTAAAGCGCCTGCCGATATCGCTTTAAGAGAAACGTATGCAACAGTGTGCGCTTTTGAATTTACTTCATGCAGAAAGTATTCCGAAATATCGTAAGCTGCCATAAGTCCTCCCCCGAACGTATTAATTTCATAGATCAGGTATTCCACACCGTTATCAAGGGCTTTTTGGGTTCTGCGCTGGATGGATTTATAAAGTCCATTGTCAATCATTCCCTCGCATATAATTACCGCTGCTTTTGTGCCTTGTGTCTCTGCGGGGGCGATACTGGATTCTTCTGCCATAACAGCCCCCCAAAGCAATAACAGGCACGGCAGAACAATCACGATTTTTCGAAGTGCAGATTTCATAATGAGAATGTTACCTTTATATTGCCGGTTTGGCAATATAAATAGAGGTTAGTAAATAATATTGTCATCCCTGCCAAATAAGGAAGCGGGGATTATGATGCATCCGACACTTTCGGCTTGATTCCAACCCAGTGCAGCCCGCCTATTACCGCTTGTGCGATATTCGTGAGGTGATCGCCGATTTTTTCGACATTATCAACCAAGTCGATAAATACTAATCCTGCCTCTAATGAGCACTCGCTATCGCTCATACGCTGGACATGGCTGCGGCGGAACTCCATCTGCATCTTGTTGATGTTGTTTTCAATGACCAGAGCTGACTTGCTTGCCTTAATGTTACTGTTTTCCAGAGCTTCTATGATGTATTCAAACATCTGCTCTATTTCGCTTCTAAGTTGATCAATCTCAGTCAACGCCGAGTCGCTAAATGAAAGCTTTTTTTCAATTTTTCGTTCAGAGATTTCGACAATATTAACCGCGTGGTCGCCGATACGCTCAAGATCGTTGACCGTATGCAAAAGCACTGGTAACTGAACGGATACTTCATCGGAGAGTTGTCTGCGCGATAATGTCGAAAGATATGATGTAATTTCATACTGGAATTCGTCTATATAATCCTCTATTTGCCTTACCGATTCGAGCTTTCTTCTGTCATTTTTAACAATCCCGCGGATAGACTGCTCAAGGGCTGTTTTTGCAGTTTTTGCCATACGTACTATTTCACGCCTTGCCTGTTCCAGTGCTATTACCGGTGTATCAAGAAGGTGTTCTTCGAGGATTACAGGCCTGGCCGCCGCATCGCCCGGCTTTTCCGGCACCAGTCTGATCACTATTTTCTCCAACAGACCTGCCATAGGTAGAAATATCCCGGAATTTACTACATTAAAAAGAGTGTGTGCGATCGCAATATTGGCTGCAATAGTACCGGGCCCGAGTTTCCAGGGAGAAATTACATAAACCAAAGCACCAAACCAACCCATATAAATAAATGGATAAGCTATGCCCGCGCCGAGAATGTTAAATATTGTGTGTGCCCATGCCGTGCGCTTCGCATTTAGATTTGCCCGCAGTGCCGCAAACTGAGCTGTAATTGTTGTTCCGATATTGCTGCCTAACACGAACGGTACCGAAACATTGAGCACGGTTTGCCAGTTGTCCCCGAAAGCTCCTCCCATGGCCAGCAATTGCACAATAGTGATGGCTGCTGAGCTGCTTTGAAGAAGCGTTGTTATTGCTGCCCCAGCCAAAATAGCTAATAGAGGCTTGTTGCCCAGAGCCACGAAAAGCTCTTGTACTTTCGGGCTTTCCTTCAGCGGGTCGAAACCGGCCTTCATAAAACCAATGCCGACAAACAGTATTCCGAAACCCAGCAGTATTTGCCCTATACTTTTTGTCTTTCGAGTCTTACCCAATACCTCAAGGAGAAACCCGACGCCCACAGCGGGCAGCGCATACGTCGTTATCTTAAGAGCGCCAATTCCTGATATGGACACTAACCACGCCGTAGCTGTTGTGCCCACATTTGTTCCGATGATCACACATATTGCCTGTTTAAGTGTTAGTAGTGCGGCATTAACGAAACCTATGACCATAACGGTCGTAGCGGAGCTGGATTGAACTAAAGCCGTAACACCTGCGCCGACAAGAAAAGCATTCAGGGGTCTTTTGGTCATTGACTCAAGTATCTTCCTGAGCTTTTGGCCGGCGACTTTCTTTAGCCCGTCCGACATTAGACCCATACCAAACAAAAACAAACCCAACCCCCCCACTGTTCCGAATAACATCTCCCTTAAAATCGACCCTGTTGTCATTGTGGTTCCTTAAATGGCCCTTGAAAAGCGAAAGAATTCAAACTCTATGGAACTTCTACTTGTTTTGCTTTGACCCGTCAACCGAATTTCACTCTGATTATTGCGGTTGGGTTTTTTCACTGCCTGTTTGGTCACTGCGAGTCTTCTTCACCTCGACTCCTTCCCATTGCAGACCACCTATTACTGCCTGTGCGATATTGGTCAGGTGGTCACCGACTTTTTCGACATTGTCAACTAAATCTATAAATATCAGCCCGGTTTCCGCCGAGCAGTCCCCCTGGCTCATACGCTGAACGTGGCTGCGACGAAAATCTATTTGCATCCTGTTGAGGTTATCCTCACTATCCAGAGCTGATTTCGCTGCATTGACATCATTATTATCAAGAGCTAATATGATATAATCACACATCTGCTCCGCCTCGCTTTTCAGTTGATTTGCTTCCGTTTCGGCTGAATTGCTGAACGATAGCTTCTGCTCGATTTTACGCTCTGCGATTTCGACAATATTAACCGCATGATCACCGATACGTTCGAGGTCGTTAATCGTATGCAACAACACCGGAAGTTCCACCGACATCTCTTTGGAAAGCTCCTTTGTTGACAAAGCTGCAAGATACGAGGTGATTTCATACTGCAGAGTATCTGTCACATCCTCTGTAGTTCGCGCCATCTCAAGCTTTCTCATGTTATTTTCAAGAAGCCCCTGGATCGCCTGATTGACTGCCCTCTTGGATGTTTGCGCCATCCGAACTATCTCATGCCGGACCTGGTTCATAGCAAGCTCTGGCGTTACAAGCAGGTGCCGTTCCAATGTCGTCGGCCGTGTCAGCATGTCGCCAGGCTTTGCCGGAACCAGTCGAACTACTATTTTTTCCAGAACCCCGGTTAACGGCAGGAAAAACACGGCCTCGAAGATCTTTATAGTCGTATGGGCAACCGCTATAGATAGGCCGATAGTCTCTCCTCCGGGTTCCCACCAGGCGATAATATAAACTAACCTGGCTATCCATCTGATAAACCACACACAGATCAGCGCGCCGATAACATTGAACGTCGTATGTGCCCACGCAGCTCGGCGTGCGTTCAGATTTGCCCCTAACGCCGCAAGCTGAGCCGTTATTGTCGTGCCGATATTGCTGCCTAAAATAAAAGGTATTGACACGTTTAGTGCTGTATCCCAGTTGGTTCCAAACGCTCCGGCCATGGCCAGTAACTGAACACTCGCAACGGCCGCCGAACTGCTTTGAATTAGCATCGTCACAAGGCACCCCGCCATTATAGCCAGAACAGGATTCTCGGCTGCCTTCTTAAAAACCTCTTGCGCGCCAGAGCTTTGCTCCAGGCCGGCGAATGCTTCTTTCATGAAACTTATGCCCAGAAACAGTATGCCAAACCCGAGGATGATTTCCCCTATATTTTTGAGAGTTCGTGTCTTGCCGAAGATCTGCAACCCAAAGCCTATACCAACGGCTGGTAGCGCATAAGAGGTGATTTTGAATGCTTCAAAGCCTGATATAGAAACCAGCCATGCGGTGGCTGTTGTGCCGATATTCGTACCGATTATCACAGGTATCGCCTGCTTGAGCGTGAGAAGCCCCGCGCTCACAAAACCAACAACCATGACGGTTGTCGCTGAGCTTGACTGGATTAAAGCCGTTACACCCGCCCCAACGAGGCAGCCAAGGACACGATGTTTTGTCATTGATTCGAGGATGTTTTTGAGTTTTTTGCCCGCGACCTTTTTAAGACCATCGGACATCTGAATCATACCATATAAAAACAGCCCCAACCCCCCTATTGTTCCAAAAATCATCTCTTTGACCATTCTGTTCCTTCAGATTGTATTGTAGATAGCATTAGACATAGATTGCGCGGTAATTTTGTCTTTTTTTGTTGAAGCGGTCAAGTAAAAAACGTAAAGTCAAGAATTAATACTTTTTCACTTATGTGAGACTGTGGAGAATCTCTATCCCCTCTTTTATCTTGGCGTCACTGGTCGCGTAACTTATCCTGAAATGTGTATCTTTTTCGCTGAACACATTTCCCGGTATAATGAGCACGTTATTGGCAATAGCCTTTTCTACAAACTTGCTACCCGAGCCGCCCGGAGCTTTAATGAACGCATAAAACGCTCCGCCCGGCTTGACAAGCTCGAACTTGTCTTTTAATCCATCATAGAGAAAGTTCCTTTTGCTTCTGTATGCATCAACCAAATCGCTTATCTTGTAATCCAGAGCTGCAATAGCCGCTTTCTGGAAAGGCCCGGGTGCACAGACAAAGGTATATTGCTGAATCTTGGTCATTTCTTCGATTACGTTTTTAAGAGCCTCGCCGGCAGCCACATAACCCAGCCGCCAGCCGGTCATCGCATAAGACTTGCTGAAACCCCGAAGCAAAAGCGTTTTCTCGTAGTAATTAGCTATACTTGGGCATTCGCCGTCATAGCAGAATTTCTCGTATATCTCATCGGTCATTACGAGTATATCTTTTTCAGCGGCAACTTCAGCTAATCTCTTGATCTGCTCTTTTGAATATACCACCCCAGTCGGATTGCAGGGTGAATTTAGAATGATCATCTTGGTTTTGTTGGTTATTGCATCGGCGATTTTCTCGATGGGCAGTTCAAAATTCGGATAACTATCTACAAAGACACATCTTCCCCCCAACATATTGATTACGTGCTTATAGATGACGAAGTACGGATCGGGTATGATCACTTCATCTTCGGGATTAATAAGCGCCAGGAACGCCAGCAGAAGCCCCCCGCTCACACCGCTGCTTATCAGAACAGCCGGATTTGACCAGCCGAATTCATTTTGTAGCTGTTCAGTTATTCGTTCCTTGAGGACAGCGTCACCTGCCGTTTGTGAATATTTGTTTTGCCCTGCCCTGATTGCGTTTATCGCTTCTTCTTTTAACGGTTCCGGCACATCGAAGTCCGGCTGGCCTATCGAAAAATTCACCGGATCTTTCAGAGACCCAGCCAGCGCAAAGACCTTGCGAATCCCGCTTGCATCTATTTTACTTGTCCTGTTTGCGAGTATTTCTTTCATTTGCTGACATACTAACGATGTAAGCTTCAATCGTCAATTGGAAATCGAACTGCCGCCGAAGGATCAAATCGGGAAATTCTTAACCTATGGTTGTGATTTGTAGTTCCGATGATGCTGTGGCGTCACTTGTCCCCCGCCGCCGTATTTATTTGGAGATTATTTCATATCTAATTATCGTTTATCTTAAATGTTACTTTACGCACTGAGAAAAAATCGTCCCCTGAAAAAAGTAAATAGCAGCTCCTGCCATCCTTGCTCATCCACTTGGTTGGTAAACAGCTTGTTTCCCCCGGCCCAACATCCCATTGCTGGTTATAATATACAGTCGTCCATGGCCCCCAGGGCTCCGGAGCATCATAAATGCCGAAGCCACCCTGAAACCGCGGCCCCCGTTCATCCTTGCTGAATGGAAGAATCTGACACCATAGATACCTTTTCAACCCGGCGTTATAGCTGATACCGGAGCGGTAGCAACTGCCGGGATTAACAAACACAGCCTTCATCTCGCGAATGTTCCTTGTCCACATCGGCTGCCGCAAATCGTTGAGGCCATTGAAGAATTCATAAGCGTTTCGCCTGCGAATCCTGTCTTTCGGTACCCTCGCCATTACCATCCTGTCCGCTGACTCATAGGCACTGTTACTATCGTTCGAATAGATGTAAACAAAATCATCTCTCGCACCGGCGTAATTCCTGCCAAAGTTCAAAAATGTCGGAGCACCAAAACTCGCTGTAAACTTCCAGTCGCACCACTTCCAGCTTTTGCCATGATCTTCAGACCAGGCTACCTGCGAATTACCGGTATTTCTAACAAACATATAAAGCACATCATCGACACAAATAAACCCACTGACTTTCGCACCTTCAGCGCCCTGCCCTATTCGTTCGCCGGTATCAGTGCGAATGTTAACTCCACGAAAATCAGGTGGCGAGCCTGCAATCTTTGCAATACCAAGACTCAATTTCTTTTTTGTTTTTGGTTCAAATCCCCAGCCGTCACCATAAGCTGTGTATTGATTATCATCGTCCGCCCAGGTAATCGGCCAGTTATCGCTGCCTTTGGCTTTACGCACAATTGAAGAAGCAGGCTCAAAGCTGGCTTTTACAATCACACTGCTTCGGGGATAAGGCGGTTCAATTATGGCCTCCATTACCGGATTAAACAGATATTTTTCCAGGCCGCCCCAGAACCCTTCACCTTGAGAAGGGTTAAAAAGATTTGAGCCGTTACGCACGATAATAAGGTCGAGACTGGGTACTACTAAAAGTATCTGGTTGCCGGCCCCGGCTCCTCCAAAGGCATCACGGGGTACTTTTGCCCATACACCGTCAAAATTCGTCCACCACCCCAATCCAGAGCCGGGATTAGGTTCACTTGCAGGCCTGTCGGGTAAAGGCGTGCCAGCATACTTAACTACATCCTCGACGCACTTTGAATCGATAAGCTGCCTACCCTGCCAGTTACCTTTTCGCAGCATAAGCCGGCCGACCCGCGCTACCGCACGGGCAGTGTAACTCCCCCCGCCCCAGTTGGCAACCAGGTCCAAACCGTTTACTTTGTATGTTTGACCGTATCCGACAGACCATTCATTATCCTTCACACCAATGGGGCGCATAATGCGTTCTCGCAGCAGTGTCCTCAAGTCGATACACTTTGTACCCTGCAAACTGGCGGTGACGGCATAGGAGAGCATTGCCATGCCGGGATTGCTGTAAGCGAACTTTGTCCCGGGCGGAAAAATTATTGGAGCTTTATCTCGGGAGACAGTGAAGGGGTCCGGATCTTTCTTCCAAAATCTACCCTTCCATCCCGGCAACTCAAAATGAGGAATCTCGTCCTGCTCAGCATCTTCAATGCCCGATGAATGTGTCGCTAAATGACGAATAGTAATTTTTGACTTCTTTGGATTTCCATTCCATTCCGGAATATATTTACAAGCCGGCTCATCTATGCTGAGCCGCCCATCGTTTAGAGCAAACATTAGAGAAACGCCGCCTACTAATGCTTTAGCAAGTGAAGCTGTGTAATGACGCTTCGTCGGACCTAATCCGGAGGCATACCATTCATATACGATTTTGTCATTTCTGATAACCAGGAGCGTCTTTGTGCCTTTTGCTGCAAGGGTATCTTTTGTAGCATCAAGCTTCTCGGAAGACATGCCCTCACTTTCAGGCGATGCTGTTTTCCATTCGAACTCTGTATGCCCGGCAAATACGAATTGAGAAAAAAAAGTGATTACCAGTAAACTTGAAATTATTCTCATCGAAATGCCCCCCTCTTATTTTCACTGATAATGAATGCAGACCTGACATTTCTTCCAGCCAATATGATGAAGATTAACTGATTTCTTGCTTTCGGCTCATTCATGACGATAAAAAAGCTCTCAATAATCAATCGTTAAATAGTATCCTCCATCGCTACCGACCCGCTCTGATGAGATATGAAATACGAAAGATAAGATATTAAATACAACGCATAATATACAATATGCAATATAAGGCATATTGCGCATGAGATACCTATTGCAATGCTAACTTTCTTTTCATTCGGCTTTTGGTATTTCATCTCCGGCGACTGCTTCAGTTTCGGCCTCTTTTTCGATATCTTCTTTGTCTTTACGGCCGGCGTGACTCTTGCGATGAGCAACCTTTGGCAGACCCAGTAAAGAATCGCCTTCAGACCATCGCTCTTCCTCTTTTAGCTTTTCAACACGTTCGGCACGCGACAGAACGTTTCGGTGTCTGCTCAAGGCTCCTTTGATTTTTAAAGAACGATCTATAGACATTAAAATTTTCTCCTAATACTATTTTACCTTAAATTTAATTTACTTTTTTACCGTAGGCATCACTAAAAAAACGTGGTGCAAAAGTTTTATAATTTGGAGGAGCTTGACCTTTATATTTTGCTCCTACCCTGATAATTTCTTGCAATGCTTCGTATCCATCCGTGCCGTGCTTTCCCGGGTTATTATATCTATTTGTTGTTTGCAAAAAGTAATTGCCGTTTTCCAGCACAATTTCAGTTTCGATGCCGTACTCTTTGAAATGTGCCTGCACAGGCCGCAAATCTTCCCTTGCTTCAAATTGTTGTATTACAATTACATTGGAACCCGTCGATTTAGATATAACCGGCTTGGCCGGCTCTGGTTTTTCAATTGTCAGTAAAGCACTATCTTCTTCTTCAGCCGGCGCAGGCGGTTCTATGACATTGGCTACTTCCTGCTGCTCTACCGGTTTTTCCTGAATAGTTGGCTCCATAACATTCTTAGCCGGCTCGTTTGGATTACTATCATACCGACCGAGTCTAAAAGCTGCCACAATCAACAAAACAAGGCCCAGTACTAACGCTACTCCAAGTTGATACGGTATAGAGAATTCAGCTCTACCGACATTGAACTGAACAACCCTTGGCTTTCTCCACCATTTTGCTGCTGTTTTAGATGTTTCTACATCTGCTGCAGACTTCTTGTTCGTAGCCGGCTCATCTTTTTTGGGGACCGGCTTTTTCGGGAGCATTTTTTCCAAAGTCCGGCCGAAACCGGGCTTATTGCGAGCCTTGCTCATTACCTCATAAAGCGCCTTTTTGCCTCGTTTCCGCGCCATAGCCGAATCCGTTCTATTTTACAACACGTACATTAAACCATTATTATATCGGCATAAGTTCAAAAAACAAGCCAATATCTATAATATTTCTACCCGGATTTCAATTATAAACTATCAATATTTTTGAAAGCACAATTAGGAACAATAAATTGCCGTGGTCTATAAAAAAAGGCCGCTTTTCAAAGCGGCCTTTGGGTTCACCGTTAATAATACAAAGCTTAGTAGTCGTTTGTTTCCTGATGCTCACCATTGTCGCCGCTTCGTGGATGAGCGTTTTCGTAGACTTCTTTGAGCTTTGTTGTCGTAAGATGTGTGTAAATCTGGGTTGTTGACAGGGACTGATGACCGAGCAATTCCTGGACACTCCTTAAATCAGCGCCGTTGTTTAGCATATGCGTTGCGAAACTATGACGCAGAGTATGGGGGCTGATAGCCGGATCCAGCCCAGCCATTTTTAGATATTTGTCCATCTTGCGACGAACACTACGAGTACTGAGTCGTCTTCCATGCTTGTTAACGAAAAGAACCTTGGAGTCAAAATTAATATTGTTTTGTGCTCGTTTATTCCTGTACTCCATATAATGCTGAATGACCTGCAAGGCGGATGAGCCGATAGGTGCGATTCTTTCCTTTTTGCCTTTGCCTCTGACATGAACGACCTCGCCCATGAAGTCTATGTCATCCATATTCAGGGCCACAAGCTCGCTGACTCTAATACCGGTACTGTAAAGCGTCTCCATGATTGCTCTGTCTCTGGCGCCCAGCCAATTGTCGAGCGATGGAGTATTAAGTAATTTCTTTACTTCTTCATAATCAAGAAAACGCGGCAGCTTCTTGTCCTGTTTTGGAGTCCTGACAGGTACAACCGGATTGGAGGTGAGCTGGTTTCTTTTAACAAGAAACTTATAAAAGCTTCGCAATGTAGCCAGCTTTCGAGCTATTGTTGCTTTGGAATACTGTTTCTCATTGAGAAAAGCAAGATATGCTCTTACAGCATCTGTTCCTGTAGAAAGGAGTAACTCATCGACTTTCGGCTTAACTGCAATTGCAACGGCTGTAGCCGAATCTCCCTGATGACCGGACTGTGAAATCGAGTCGGTATCAAGTTGGCTGGCCTCAGAAGCGTTCAACAGAAACTCACTGAATTGTGCCAGGTCGGCGCCATAACACTTGGCTGTGTGTTCAGAGAAACGCCTTTCATACTTCAAGTAATCTAAGAAATGTTGGATGGTTGTGCGGTCTTCCATAATTTACCTACCTGTTTAATTTATCGAGGGTTTTCATAACATTACATTCTAAAATCAAACGATTGTTTTGATTCATATCTTGACAGATGTTACCGAGATTAGTTCGCATGAATCTGGGCATCTGTATTTTCGTCTAAGAGTTCATCCGCCTGACCAATAAGCGACTGTGTCAGTTTGAAACTCAGCACGGCTGCATCAAACCAATCGAAGTCAGTGCGTTTATCCTTTGCCTGCACAATCAAAGCATCAAGAAGTTCGTCTTCGCAACCGTTATCGTAGCGGAATATAAACTTCTCTACTCCCTTATTCAAAACAAGTTGTCGCTTCATTTTTTTCATATGAACAACTTTAAGTTCAAGCGAAATCGGTTAACTAATACAGTTCATTAATTATTTGCTATAAACATTTACGTTTGTTATCGGCCTAAAATGAACTAACTAAAGCCCAAAATTCATTTTTTTATATAAAAGGTGATAAAATCGATACTCTGGGAAACATTACAACGCTTTTATCGGCCAATAAGACCACCGGCTTTACAAAATGAACGAGAATGTTGGTAGATTGATGATAAATATTAGATAAATTTGTTATCAGGCTAACTTGGGGAGGAGAGAATTGCTCTTAATTGACCTTGAAGAAGAAGATTACTCCGTCTTTTTGCTTGGAGTGAATAATACCCCGGTGCTGGAGGTCTCTGATATATATCATTGCTTCGTTGAGGTCGATACCCAGGCCTGAGGATATGTCATCTAATGAGCAAGGCCTGCGTTTCAGTATTGATAATACGTTATCAGCCTT
>DAOUVA010000289.1 GCA_030667885.1 Phycisphaerae bacterium | reverse complement strand
GAGAAAAGCCGGTTTTTCGTCCTGAAACGTATATATTACCCGTATTTCAATATACTAAGGATGGGCTTCTATCTCCTGTCTTCTCTTTTCTTCTTACTATACTTTGACCACCTCATGCTTTGTAACGAAATCCGGCTCAATCTCTACACCCAAACCCGGACCGGTCGGGACTTTAATCTTTCCATCCACCACTTTCAGGGGCGATGTTTTGCAGTCGAATTGTACATTCGTATTTAATCCTTTGAATTCATGATGAGCAGATGCATTAGAAAGGGCGGATACGAAATGAATCATGTAAAGGTATCCGAGTCCTCCACCGGACATATGAGGCGTACAGGTTTTTCCGAATGTCTGTGCCATACGTGCTACTTGCATCGAACGAATCATCCCCCCAAAATAATAGTTATCAGGTTGAACAATTTGAAGCCCGTCATTGGCAATAAGCCAGCGAAAACCATGCAGGCTGTATTCCTGTTCGCCCCCTGCAACTGGAATCCTAAGCGCATCAGCAACCTCTTTGGTCTCTTCATACCAGTCGAAAAGAACAGGTTCTTCAAAAAAACCATAACCATAATCTTCTAATAACCTGCCGACCCGTATCGCCTCATCAACCGAATAAAAACCGTTTGAATCCGCATACAAAACCATCTTATCGCCAAACGTTTTGCGGATTAGCGGAATCATTGTTTCCGTCCTTCCTTTCGGTCCAACGGCGTTAATGTCCTTAGTCATGAACATAAGCCCGCCGACTTTAATCTTAACCGCATGGGCATTATATCTCGCGACATCCCTTTTTATCAGTTCCACCGATTCCTCTACTGGTTTTTCACGGTATTCCGTGGCTTGATATACCGCCACCCGCGGATGGTGGATTCCTCCTATCAACTCACCCATCGACTTCCCGGCAATACGCCCTAACATATCGAGAATCGCAAACTCAATCGTAGCTAAAGGTATCCCCAGCGCCAGCCCGCTTAATCTGAAATTGAGATTGTATATGTACACCTTTTCAAGCAGCAGATCCAGCTCCCGAGCATCTTTACCGATAAAAAAAGGTTGTAGCGTATTGGTGAAAATTGGATAGAGATAACTCATCCCGCTGTGACCAACCGAAATACCTTCCGCCCCATCGGAAGAACGTACCCGGCACAAAAAACTGTTCCTATAACGAAGCAATTCGACGCTCTTAATGATAACGGGCCTGGCAAAAAGCTCCTTTTTCAGTACAGGCTTCTTTAATATTTCATCCAGCCGGGCGTAATCAGCTCTCTTGCCCTCTGACCCGCCGCATGAACCCGGCAATGTAGCCGCAATCCCGCCCGCAAGCGCACTACCCATAAATTTTCGTCGATTTGTTCTCATAATCTAATTCCCTCTTTCTGTAACTCTCAAGGCCTCAATCTCTTTGAAATATGATTTATCCGACATTTTCCGGATTCGGATCGGGTACATCTACGGGATGTATTTCGAAGGCACTGCCCTTAATTGTCAACTCAATCACTGTTGCAATCTCGTCGCGTTCGGAGGCCGGAAGACGGATTTCAATATTGTTTTTGTTTTGTTTCAGTAAAAGCTGCCCGCTGCCAAAAGTGCGGTAAGAGATTATCTCGCAATCGATAGGAGGCAGTACCAATCTATCGTCCGTTTGCCGGTTCATTACATACAAGTAGATTTTGCCGCCTTTGCAGGTTGATGCACCCCACTTGCCCGGCTTGAACGGTCCGCCGCGCGTGCCGTACACACCATCACCGTATTTCTTCAACCATGCGCCCATCTGCATGAGCCTCTCTACCTGACGCGGCTCTATCCGCCCATCCGGCATCGGCCCGACATTGAACAGCAGATTGCCGTCTCCGCCCACCGTCTGCAGCAAAGTCCGGATACATTCTTTAGCAGACTTCATCTTGTCTTTTGGCTTCCACGCCCATTGCCGGCAGATTGTCATACATGTTTCCCAGGGCCGTTCACGATTGAATCCACCTATCTGCTGCTCGGGTGTATCATAGTCACCTGCATTAAGGTCAGCGTGCTCTGTAATCCCCGCCATACCTTGCCGGCCTTTACTCACGCGATTATTTATCACCAGATTCGGTTGAATTGCCTTCAGATAGTCGTAAATTTCATTTCCATACTCGCGGGTCCACGGTTTTTCCCATTCTCCATCGAACCACATAATACCGAGCGGCCCGTAGTTATCGATAATCTCTTTCGTCTGGTTTTTCAGGTACTCATAGTATCGAGGCATGTTGGGATTTGGCTTTTCGCTTTTGCCGCCGGGACTGCCCATCGGGTAATCCGGGTGATACCAGTCGCAAATCGAGTGATACGTACTGAATTCGATGCCGTATTTTTTACAGGCTTCGGAAAGCTCTTTCATCACATCCCGTTTGAACGGTGTATTGCCGATGTGGTAGTCGGTATATTTAGACGGCCACAGGCAGAATCCGTCGTGGTGCTTGGAAGTAAGGACAAGATACTTCATCCCTGCTTCCCGGGCCACCTTTACCCATTCTTCGGCGTCGAATTTCACAGGATTAAACTGCCTGTAGAGCTGGTCGTACTCTTCGCTTGGTACCTCCCTGCCTCGCGACCAGCCAATCTCAGTGCCTTTGATACTGACCGGCCCCCAGTGGATGAACATACCAAATCTTTTTTCCTGCCACTCGCGTACAGCCTGCGACGTTGCCGCCCGCTCTTCAGCTTTGGCCATACTGGTAAAGTTTGTATTGATGCATACCCCTGTTATAAAGGCCCCTAAAATCGTAAGCATCACAGAAGTTTTTGAGCATTTCATAAGCTTCCTCCTGTTTCGTCTGTTAGATTATTCATGGCTGATATACCCTGCATTATTGAGAGTGCCTGACAAAATTAATCGTAGCGCCGAAAATGAGCGTTTTCGTCTCTGGCTCTGGAAGGCGAAGCAGGCCTTATAGCGGCAAGCCCGTCGGCAAGCGCACTGCCTATGAATTTTCGCCGATTTGTTCTCATCATATCATTCCCTCTTTCTGTCTCCTGCGTCCAACAATGTTTATATGGTTTCCGTCTAACACTCCAGACTTCTCTGAGTCCCAGTATAACACCCCTTTGCTCGAAGTGCGTAAAAATTCCAAAAAATTCCGGGGACACCATTCTGAATTCTGCCCTTCGAATTTCCACAAATAATCCGTGACAAACAGACTCACTTGTGCTAATATAAATTTACGGATACCGAACGAATCAGCCTTGACGCATCTGTTGGAAGGACAATTTGCGAGATAAGAAAGGGCCGAAAAGACTTATAATTTTCAGAGGAATTTGATTCCTTATGAAAGTTGGAAGGTGTAGCGATGTTAATAAGGCATCCTTATGGGAAATCTCGGTTAATTTAGAATCGATTAAAAAATAAATGAGTTCTAACATTTAACAATTGGAGGTGAATATGGCTGAAATTAAATATCCATTGCCGTCGTTCCATTTTCTGGTTCAGATTGGAGCAGAAGAGATTCCTTTTTCAGAGGTTTCTGGGTTGGATATCGAAATCCAGGTGATTGAGTACAGGAATGGGAGTAGCCCGAATTATTCCTCAATCAAGATGTCGGGAATCCCGAAGTACAGCAATATCACTCTTAAAAGAGGAATTATTGCACAAGATAATTATTTCTTTACTTGGATCAATAATACGGCGCTTAATAAGCCCGATAGAAGGGATCTGGCTATTAGTTTGCTCAATGAAGAGCACTCGCCGGTTATGACCTGGAAGGTAAAAAGAGCATTTCCGGTCAAACTTCAGGGCCCTGTATTGAAAGCGACCGGTAACGAAGTAGCCATAGAGACTATTGAATTGGCTCATGAGGGTTTGACAATCGAAGCCTCTTGAAAGCGGAGGCTATAGTCTCGTTTCCTTGTTCTTGTTCCTCGTAGCATCATATTGAGTTGAAAAGAGTGATATAGAGTGAAGCTTCTCGATACAATACGATATTTTAAAGTATTCCATCGTCCTGGGCCGGAGGTCATTCTTGACTTTGTTTTTGAAGATGGATTATTTTACATCTCCATCAAAAATATCGGAGCCAGACCGGCCTATAAAGTGTCCACACAATTTGACAAAACTATAGTTGGCGTCGAAGGAAACAAGACGATTTCTGAATTACCCCTTTTTAAGTGTATAGAGTTTTTGCCGCCCGACAAAGAGATTAAGACTTTCCTTGATACGAGTTCTTCCTACTTCAGCAGAAACGAGCCGACCGTCATATCAACGCAGATAAGGTACCAGGATTCCAGAGGGAAAAAATACTTAAATACTATTAAGCATAACTTGGAAATCTATAGAGAGATTGGTTACATTCACTCTGTGTCTTAATGACGGCCGTATAAGAGGCTTAAATAATCAATCATAAATAATCATTTGAATGGGGCTCGCCCCACCATTATTCTGTATTCTGCCCTTCGAATTTTCCTTGAAAATCTGACTTCTGCATTATATATTTCTTTTACTGGTTATAAAGACGGTGAAACGCTGCTTGTTCTTAACCGTAAGAGTGTACCCGAAAGAGTAAGGAGACCAACTATGAAGAAGGCTGTTGTGTTATTGTTATTTCTCGTCAACTTGGCGTCCTGTGCCGAAAGCTACAATATCGAGACCTACCGGGTCTTTGGCCCTGAACACCCGGGCCAATACAAGCATCCCGCGTCCATTACACAACTTACCAACGGGGACCTTTATATTGCCTACTACGGCGGTTCGGCAGAGTATGGCGACGACACCGCTGTCTATGGTTCCCGCCTCACAGTGGGCCAAACACAATGGACTGAACCAAAAATCATCGCTAATACACCTGACCGAGGCGAAGGCAATCCCGTAGTTTGGCAGGCGCCCGACGGCCGCGTGTGGCTCTTCTACGTGAACCGATATGGCGAAAGCTGGTCCAACGCGCGAGTAAAGGGCAAGATTTCTGACGATGCTGCCAAAACCTGGTCGGATTCATTCATGCTCAACTTCGAAGAAGGAACAATGGTTCGAGGCCAGCCAATCGTCCTCAGCAACGGCGACTATCTCCTGCCAATGTACTACGAAACCGGCGACGACCGGGAGATGACAGCATCCACGACCTGTTCCTACTTCATGCGTTATAACCCGAAGACGAAGGTGTGGACCGAAACCAACCGGATCAAATCGCCAATGGGCAATCTGCAGGCCCAGGTTGTCCAGCTTACCGATGATTATCTCATCGCTTATATCCGTCGTGGCGGCGATTTCTTGCCTACAGACCACGGCTACACGTTGCGCTCCGAGTCCCGGGATGGCGGCTACACGTGGACTGACGCTGTTGAGACGAAATTCCTCAATCCCAACTCCGCCGTTGACTTCATCAAGCTCCACAACGGCCATCTCCTGCTCGTTTACAATGATAACATGAACGATCGCACACCGCTGACCGTGGCTGTCTCGACGGACAATGACAAGACCTATCCACATCGGCGAAATATTGCGGGTGGCGAAAATTCCTTCGCCTATCCCTATGCCATTCAGACCAGCGACGGCAAAATCCACATCGTTTACACGACGAACGGCCGAACGACCATTATGCACGCCGTCTTCGACGAGTTCGCCATCATCGGCTCACCGCCCGAACTCTAATCCCCTCCCGCCCGCTTTTCCGATAAGATAACAGCATCTAATCCCTTTTCTTTGTAAGACACTGTTGACACAGGCCGATTTTATTGCGATGATTTCATCCTTGGATATGTAACACGTTAGTACCATTGTTGATGAAAGGATTTTTTATGACTATCGAATTTCGCAAGGACTATACCTGGTCCATGGTCGTACCCACGAGTATGGGCGGCCGCTTAACGCCTCTCAACGGCCAGCCTGTTCATTCCAGTAAAACGTTTAACCTGCAGGCCACCAGTGCCGAGTCCAATGTAGCCAGTGTATCGAGCTATTTGGGCTTGCCCGTAAAGGTATTAACGACCTTTGTCAAGGGCAGTCCCATCGCCCGGTTCATAAAGGACGATCTTGCCGGCCGCCATATAGATTACGAGGCCAAAGAGGTCGAGCAGGGCGGACCATGGGGCTATCGACACCAGTTCAATATCGCCGATAGCGGCTCCGGCTCCCGAGGCCCGCGCGTT
>DAOUVA010000124.1 GCA_030667885.1 Phycisphaerae bacterium | reverse complement strand
TCGAAATGCGTCAAATCGGGTCTCGTGATGAGGCCAAACTGCTCGGCGATGTGGAAAGCTGCGGTCAACAATGCTGCTGCCAAAGATTTCTTAAACTCTTAAAACCGGTGAATATGCGAATGGCCAAGATGCAAAAGGCAACTCTCGACCCGGCAAAAATCTCCGGCTACTGCGGCAGATTGAAGTGCTGCCTGCGGTATGAAGACGAAACATACACCGAGCAAAAAAAACGTCTGCCAAAAAAGAATACCAGAGTAAAGACCGAACAGGGGCTGGGCAAAGTCAGAGATACTCAGATATTAACACAGCTTGTTATAGTCGAATACGAAAATGGAGACAAGGCCGCTGTCCCGCTCGAAGAGATTGAGATAATTGTCGCCTCTGAAACAACAAAGAAAAAACAGGATAATCCCCCCCCAAAAAATAAGCAAAATAAGCCAAACAAACAAAACAAGCAGGAACCTAAAAAGAAATAATCTTCAAGGAAGGAATATGTCTCGCAAAATCGTCGTAACATCCGCCCTGCCTTATGCAAACGGCCCGATACATATCGGGCACCTGGTAGAATATCTACAGACCGATATCTGGGTGCGTTTCCAGAAGATGTGCGGCAACGAGTGTTTCTACTTTTGTGCCGATGACACTCACGGCACACCCGTAATGATAAGTGCCCGGGCTGCCAGAATCAGTCCTGAGCAGCTAATCGGCCAAGTGCACAAAGAGCACAAAGCGGATTTTGATGGTTTTCACATCGAATTCGATAATTATTACTCCACCCACTCACCAGAAAATAAATACTTCAGCGAGCTTATCTTTGACCGTCTGAATAAGGCCGGCTCAATCGTTAGCCGACAAGTGGAGCAGACCTATTGCGAAAACTGCAAGATGTCACTGCCGGACAGATTTGTCCGCGGCACCTGCCCTAAATGCAAGGCCGAGAACCAATACGGTGATTCCTGTGAAGTTTGCAGCGCGACATATCAACCGGCGGAAATGATAAATCCCTGTTGTTCAACCTGCGGGGCAACACCCGTGCTGAAAAAATCTGATCATTATTTTTTCAAACTCGGCGATTACGAGCAGCGTCTTAAAGACCTTATCGCTTCAGGCCATATACAGAAATCAGTGGCAAACAAACTTGACGAATGGTTCAATGCCGGCCTGAAGGACTGGGACATATCCCGTGACGGTCCATATTTCGGATTTAAGATACCCGGAGAAGAAAATAAATTCTTCTATGTCTGGCTGGATGCACCTATCGGGTATATGGCTTCAGCGAAAAACTACTGCGATAACAACAACATTGATTTTGACAAAATCTGGCCGGGCACGAGCTCTGCGGGAGAAAGCCCCAATGAATACGAGCTTTACCATTTTATCGGTAAAGATATTATGTATTTTCATTCATTGTTTTTCCCGGCCATGCTGATGGGGGCGGGCTTTCGAACCGCCAACAAACTCTTCATCCACGGCTTTTTGACCGTGAACGGCGAAAAGATGAGCAAATCCCGCGGGACATTCATTAAGGCAAGCACCTACTTAAAGCACCTGAGCCCCGAATATCTTAGATATTATTACGCAAGCAAACTTACGGACAGTATAGACGACATAGATTTTAAAGTCGAAGATTTCATAAATAAAATCAATTCCAACCTGGTGGGCAAATTCGCAAACCTTGCATCCCGCTCGGGTCCGATGCTGACAAAAAAGATGTCCGGCCAGCTCGGCCAATTAGATGACCAGGGTACTGAGTTAATCAATAAGCTCACGGCCGCAAAAGAGCAGGTCATCGAAGACTATGAGAAGCTTAAATATGCCGCCGCTGTGAGAACAATTACGGCTTTAGCTGATGAGGCCAACCGATATGTCGAGCAGAATCAGCCTTGGGTAACGATAAAAACCGATTTGGAAAAAACGCGAACGACCTTGACCGCTGTAATAAATGCCGTCCATATACTGACGATATACCTCAAACCCATCATGCCCAAATACGCTGAGAAGGTCGAAAAATTTCTTAATGTCGATAAATTGAGTTTCGAAGATGTCGAGACGGTGCTGGAAAATCATACGATAAATAAATTCAAACGACTGGTCGAAAGAATTGATGAAAAACAGGTGAATGCGATGATAGAAGAAAGTAAGGAGAGCTCGGGCCCTTCGGAAAGCCAAACTCAAAGTTCACAGCCGACAGCAGCAGAATCTCCAGAGCCGTTTAAGCCGGAATGCACGATCGATGATTTCGCAAAGATTGACCTGCGAATCGCAAAAGTAATAAAGGCAGAGGCGGTCGAAGGCGCCGACAAATTACTTCGTCTGGAACTGGATTTAGGCGGGCCGGAAAAAACCGTATTCGCCGGTATAGCTACGGCCTATAAACCGGAGGAACTGACCGGAAAACTCGTAGTTTGCCTGGCCAATCTTAAGCCCAGAAAGATGAGGTTCGGATTGTCCGAAGGTATGATTCTGGCTGCCGGGGCCGGCGGAAAAGATATCTTCATGCTATCAGTTGATAGCGGAGCAAAACCCGGAGAAGAAGTGCACTAATATCACTTATTCCGGCGTTCGATATTTCAGGGAACCTCTAAAAATATTCAAAATCAAGCGTATGCGGTAATTTTTCCAGAGGACAGCCTGGGCATCTGGCTTTTGGCCTGCAGAACTCCTTGCCCACTCTTACCAGTAATGCGTGGTATTCATTGAAAAGCTGAGTATCGGCTGGCAAAGACGACTCAAACAATTCTTTTAACTGTTCGTAATCAGCTTCGGGCCCGGTCAGCTCGTGCCGGAAAACAATTCGAGCAGTATAGGTATCAACGACAAAATTGGGTCTGCCGAAAGCATAAAGTAAAATCGAATCGGCGGTTTCACGGCCAACGCCCTTTATCGTTAAAAGCTCTTCTCTGAGCCGGCCGGTATCAATACTTTCAAGGTCAGTCAATTCACCATTGTAATTATCAAAGAGCCAGTTTACGAAGTTTTTCAGGCGTTTTGCTTTTATATTGAAATAGCCGGCCGGGCGGATAAGTTGAGCAAGCTGCGCAGCGTCAAGATGGTGGATTTTTTCAGGTGTGAGACAATCGGCGGATTTAAGATTTTTTATTGCTTTTTCAACATTGGTCCAGTTTGTATTCTGAGTAAGGATAGCACCTGTGATTATCTCGAACCGGGTTTGGCCGGGCCACCATTGCTGAGGGCCAAACTCATCATAAAGCAATCGATATATCTCAGTTAAAGCTTCAGAGGTCATTATCCAGGACCTTTTCTTTAAGAGCACCAATTTCTTCGAAAGAATTGTCGCTGGAGAACCATTTTGGGAGCGGTTTTATTTGCTGCTGTTTGAGGTCGAAGTTATAAACGAGGCAGTCATCATCAGCGGCTGATTCGGTAAAGTTGTTTTTGCTGAGAATGGTCTGCATCTGGTTGTTCTTAGGGCCTTTTTTGAATCTCAGAATTACCTTGTCAAAATTCCGGTTTGCCGCGTAATTGAGTACCGACGTCAGTGTGTAATCTTCGACGCCTTTACTCATAACGCGACAACTGAAAAGCAGCGTATCAATTTCATAGACATTACTTTTGTGGAAACCTATGCAAACTCCAACCAGGCCATAATCACCGAATTTATCAGAAACAGTCACCGTGAAAATATCACAATGGTGGTCATGGCTGAAAAAGACAATCTGGCTTTGTGTATATCTCTTTATTGACGTGTTTAACTGGTTTGTTCGCTGTATAAGCTCGGCGACACGGTTAACCTGATAGGGCTGCATTTTTTCTATATTGATTTTGAATTGGCACTGCTGCAGGAACTGCTCGGGTGTTAATTTTTGCGATACAGTTTTCCTTTGTTCGTCCTGAAGATAATAGTCTGTTCGCTTCTTGCTTTCTTCGGTGACAAACTCGGGCTGAAGTTCGGGCAGATAGAGCAATTCTTCGAAAACATTCTCATCACAGACTCGAACCTCGGGGAGCATTGTTTTCATTTGAGTCCGCTCGAACTCGTTGTCATCGATGAACAGGATGGAATCGGCGCCTATATTCAATTCCTGCTGTATTTTTTTTACGGACAGCCATTTATCCTGCCAGCTCAATTCCATGCAGGCAAGCTTTGTGCCCCAGAGATACTGCTCCGCAAAAGACCTTATCTGCGGCTCGAGATAAGGGTCGTTTTTGCTGACGACTCCAATCAGTATGCCTCTTGAATAGAGTACCCTGAGCACTTCCCAACGGAAGCGTTCCCCAAAGGGCCGGACCTGGATGTTTTCAATGCCCACATCGCGAATAACACCATGCCACATTGTATTGTCAAGGTCAACGAGGACGCACTTGACCTTTTTGTCTCGCCTTAAGATATAGTTTATCCATCGTGCAAACTCATCTGCTATGTATGCTGCCGGAGATGCGATATGTGTTGACCAGGGTTTGTCTGTTGTCTTGAGGGTTTGGTAATAACCGTAAAAGGCGCAAATGCCGGACAAATCCATAAAGTATAAGTTTGGATATTTTAGTGCCAGCTCCTCCATAGCCGTGATGTATTTTCTCAAAAACTGCACTTCATTATAGGTTCCAGGGCGTGTTTTGAAGCTGTTGAGCATTTTTGTCCTGGCCCATGGGAAGTACTGCAACATTATAGGCGCGGACAATCCTGAGAGCCTCTCTACCATATCTTCGCATTGAGTAACAATTTCGTTCAACTGTTGGTCAAGCTCCTCCTTAGAGTTGTTTTGATTGAACTGGATGTTGCGTATTGTATTAGTTATTTTGTCCATTTGTGAGATAATGATGACATCTGGTTTTTGCTCAACGATGCCGTCCAGTCGCTGTTGAACAATAAGGTATGGGTCGGTTTCGCCAAACTCTAAATAACTATACCAGCCGCTAAAAGGGAAATATTTATCCGGGTCTGACTTTAGATGTTCTATAAGACATGAGAACTCACAGCCGCCTATAAAAACCAAATTTGGTTTCATAAAAACTATCCTTTCATCCTGTCCGCGGATGCCTAAGTCACCTTTACTAAGTTTTTAGACAGTAATTTATGTGATGCATCAGCTCATTTAGTTTTATCCCCGGATTCCCGCTTCGACGGGAATGACAGAGTGGTACGATTTCCGAAAACTACATAACAGTATCTTATCTATTGTATTTTCGGCTTACTTTAAGTACACTCTGCAAAAATTCTACCGTGGAAATTTAGACACTTCCACAGAAAACAGAATAAACATAAAAAGTTAAACCGGCAAAAATAGAAAATGGCTAATAAAAAGAAAGGCAACAAGTACAGCGCGAATCAGTTATTTGACTTTAGGAAAGATTCCTATCTCGAAAGGACATCCCGGCCGATTTATGCCATATTTTTTCTGCTGCCATTCATTGTCTTCTATGAGCTGGGGACTTTCAGCATTAATACAGATGTTCTGAACCAATCGAAAATCCGTGTCGCAGCGTTTGTCTGGCTTCAGAACCTTCTTGAATCGATGGGCTTTGGAGTTAGGTTTGCCTGGGTTGCGCCTCCTCTGGCGGTAGTATTGATTTTGTTAGCGCTGCAAATTACCTCAGGCAAACAGTGGCGTTTCTGGCTTGGCGATATACCTCGTATGGCGATTGAGTGTATTTTGCTGGCAGTACCTTTGTTAGTTCTGACCTTGTTTATGGGCAGTTCGGCCGGACCGGAGAGCAATATCAGCCGGTTCGACAACAACAATAGGCAAACACAACTCGTGACACTTCCGGTCTGCTCTGCAATCCAAGGCGGCAACCTATCGTCGCTGAGCGCCGAGGGCGGTGAGGTTATGCAAGAGCAGTCTCTGCTGGCAAATATCGTCACCGGAATAGGAGCGGGGATTTACGAAGAACTTGTTTTTCGTTTGATTTTGATATGCCTTTTGATGCTGTTATTTCAGGATGTTTTAAGGTTTACTCATAAGAATTCGATCGTAGTGTCGGTCCTCATTTCAGCGGCTTTGTTCAGCGCGCATCATCATATAGATTTGCTCAGCGGACAGCCAAATGCCAATGACCCGTTTAATTCGATAGAATTCGCATTTCGAACGATAGCAGGGATATATTTTGCGGTTTTATTTGCAATTCGCGGCTTCGGTATAACCGCCGGAACTCACGCCTTTTACGATATCATTGCCACTACTATTAACGCGTTTTTTTTCAGTAGCCAGATATAGGACGTAACTGATTTTTTTTTGATTTTTTTTGAAAAAACTTTGCCGCTGTTAGTCTTTTAGACTGGGTAGTTTGTGGGATAATCGTCCTATAAGGGCCAAAATCAGCCTTATCAGTACTAATAAGAGCCTTGAATAATGGCAGGGATTTTTGTATAATATGGGGAGTTAAAATTTAGAAGAAGTCGTATTTGTTTCAGGATATGCTTAATGGATTTACCACAAATCAATGTAGCTGTTGAAGAATTGATGTTCAGCCTTTTTCAAAGACCTTTACATCCTGAGCTTTTCAAGATTTATGCCAATCGGCAATTAAATACTGAAAAGTACGAAGCAATCATTTGGGTCACAGGCTGTACTCATGTTGTCAGTGTCTTTGCCGATGACGCCTGCCTTACCGAGGTCGTAAGCGCGCCCGGGCAGATGCTGCCCTCTCGTGGTTTGCTTGAGCGTTTTCAGTTCCGTGGACCACGGACGCATAAATGCACTTTAGGCCGGGGTGTAAATTATATGACTGATTTTCAAGTCGAGAAGATGAGTCCTAATTTATATCGCCAGAGCCATAGTGACCTTGAACGTTTCGCTCGCAATCGAGGTGTGTTCGTAAAATTCCCTGAGTTGCAAATAGGCAAACTCCAGCCGTTTTGCTATGTTGACTTCGAGGCCAGAGAAACAGAATTGCACCTTCACACGTTTGCCGCTTATCCGGATCAGGTAACAATGATTAAGACCCAGTCATTGTTCGATTTTTCAACGACGTAAGGAACAGAATCGTTTAGCTGCCTGGCACATGGACGTTTTGTTCCAGGACATCCAGTTTTCCGCGAATTTCCTCAGACATTCTGCTATTGGGAAAATCTTTAATAATCTGCTGGCCGATGTTGAGTGCGCCGGTCCACTGCTTTTCAGTAACGGCGATTGAGAATTGCACCCCGAGGTTATGCAGCTTTGTCCGGAAGATGTCCCTGGCCGCTTCCTGCAGGGCCAGTCCTTCGTTTGGAGTAAGATAGAGGTCAAGCTCTTTAAGAATCTCCAGGCTGCGGTCGGTTTCCTGCTGTTGTACTGCATCGTCCCAGGCAGCGAGGAGTATTTTTTTGCGCTCCTGCTTTTTATCGAACAGGATATGCCGTATCGACTTTGCCTTTTCGGAATCCGGATATGCTTTAACGAGTCCTTCAATCTGGGCACCTGCCCGAGCCCAGTGACAATTATCAAGCAGCCTTTCAATATGTGTTATGGCCTGATTGATTCGCTCCTGGTCAGTCGCAGTATGGTATTGTTCGACCTGTGTTCTTAGCTGCTCAGCAAGCTCCGAATACTCGGAGCGATTGGCAATTTCATCAATTATTTCCTGTGCGGCATCGAAATCCTGCTGCTGGAGTTTATCAAAAACGGCATCCCTCAGAGATTGCCTGTCCGCATCGCGGAAAGCAATTGCCTTTACTGTTTCACTGACACGGGTGCTGTGATTGATTTGTGTCAGCCCGGTGCTTATCTTTTCCAGAGCACCGGCGACCGCTTCAAGCTTTGCGCTGTTGTCTCGAAGTGCATCGAGTATCTTAAACACCCTTGAGAGCATCGCCAGTAGTGCGCTGAGGAACACTAAAACGCCAAGCATAAATACGAGCTGACGCAATATGTTGGATTGAGCTGACTGGAAGATGTCGGTGAACAACGTAAGTATAACTACAACTGCTACTGCAACACCGATAACAACAATATGCCATTTGAATCGCTGTCGGAAGCTGTCTTTCTGAGAATTCATAATCTTCCTCTTGTGAAAAAAACGTCTTTTCACAGTTTATATCTAACATACTATCGTATGAAAAATAATTGCTCTTGTCAATAAATAATTGAAAGACAATAACTGTAAAACATCGTAAATTTGCTAAAACAGGACAATTGGCTGTCTTCTTGCGATATTTAAAGCTTTTTTAGCTATTTTATCTCAGGGCTGTCAACCGATCGGGAATAATTCGCGTAGTAAATTGTGTAAGTTAAAGGTAATATTGGAAATAATAAGAGGAGCGTAAATATGAAAGCTTTTAAGTTAGTACTTATTTTAACAATTGTGACGACAACTATGGCCGGCTTGCAGCCTGCCGAACAAGCAAATACAAAGGAAAAAACGGACAAACAACTCGTCGCAGCGGGAAATAACGAATTCGCATTTGACCTTTACGCCAGGCTGCGCAGCACAGAAGGGAATCTGTTTTTCTCGCCGTATAGTATCTCGACAGCTTTGGCTCTTACCTACTGCGGTGCACGAGGCGAAACAGAGACTGAAATGGCTACGGTACTGCACCTGCCGACAGCGCCAGGGAAAACAAAAACGGCCAAAGACGTGATTGGGCAAATGCGGTTTCACTCGGCGTTTGGAAAAATCATAAAAGACCTGAACAGCAGAGGAGAAAAAGGCGGTTATCAGCTTAATGTTGCCAATGCTCTTTGGGGCCAGAAGGGTTACGGATTTATTGAAGAGTATCTGGAACTAATCGAAAATAATTATGGCGGGAAGCTAAATGAAGTTGATTTCGTAAGGGCCACAGAGGCCGCACGCAAGACCATAAATCGATGGGTGGAACAAAAGACCAATAATAAGATTCAAAATCTCATCCAAAAAGGTGTGCTGGATTCGATGACCCGTATGGTTTTGACGAACGCTATTTACTTCAAGGGCAACTGGGCAAGTCAGTTCAAAAAAGACAAAACGAAGGATGCTCCATTTACTCTTATTGACGGTAAGAAGGTGGACGCTGCGATGATGAACCAGACAGCGGAGTTCGGCTATTTGGAAACTGAAAATTTTCAGGGGATTGAACTGCCCTATGTGGATGATGAGCTGTCGATGATTATTATGCTTCCGAAGGAAATTGACGGCCTTGATGAATTTGAGAAAACACTTACAGTCGAGAACCTCTCGAAATGGCAGAGCAAACTACGCAAACGAGAAGTCAACGTTTCAGTCCCGAAGTTCAAGATGACCAGCCAGTTCGGGCTGGCCTCTGTGCTTAAGTCAATGGGGATGACAGATGCCTTTTCATCGAACGCGAACTTTTCCGGGATAAATGGTAAAAGAGACCTTTTCATCTCTGCGGTCATCCACAAGGCCTATGTTGACGTAAACGAAGAAGGTACCGAAGCAGCAGCGGCGACGGCGGTCACTATTAAGCTCACGTCGGTCATGCCAAGCCGGATACCGGTTTTCAGGGCGGACCATCCATTCCTGTTTTTAATCCGAGACAACCATTCAGGCAGCATCTTATTCATTGGCCGGGTGATGAATCCGAACGGATGAGCCGGTTTGTGTGATAGATATCGTAGCTTTGATTTTGAAACAGGGCTTTAGTACTTCCGCGCTCGATAGTGTAAATAAAGAATCATCCTCTTTCATGAGAAGTTAAAATCGCAGGGTTAGTTTTGCATATAAGGCGCGTTTGGTCTCGACATCGTTTGTCGTATCATCCACAAAATCCGGGTATGTCATATCTAAGAGATGCTGACCTACAATCGCAACATCTATATTCTCGCCGACCTGCCAGATA
>DAOUVA010000221.1 GCA_030667885.1 Phycisphaerae bacterium | reverse complement strand
GGGCTAAGCCGGCACACACAAACTATTCTTCCGGATTCAGGTTGATGGGTGACAGACCTGAATTTGTCCGTGTCTATCCCACAATGCACGACATGACACAAATCGGCTATAGAACTGCCGCAGGTATTTCTCAGATAATCGACATTGAATTTAGATACAGATGCTATGAATTTGCATTTGGCTAATCGCATTGTCAAGCTGCCCGGACTTCTTGTAAATATATCAAAGGCATGAACCGTACAAGAGACCGGCAAGTCGGTCAGCATCCCCATCATCAGGCCCAGACTCAGCGACCGGCTGGCAAAATGTACATGTATGTGCTCTGCTCGGAAACGTCTGCACTTGTCGGCAAAGCAGCAGCAGGCAGTTAATTCATAAAGTGCTTTTGCAAATTCGAGTGGACTATGGACAAGCAAAGTTGCCAGCCAAAAAAAGACTTTTGCGAAACGAAGCGGATGTGTGATAATTTCTCGTAAAGTTGCCACCAACTGCACAAAAATGCCGGGTCGATGAACCGACCGCTTGTTCCATTTGACCATTACTTCGGACAAATTCTCCAGCGTACCCGGTTTACAACTGACCAACGGCAGAACCTGCCATCCGGCTTTTTCGTGTGCTTCGAGTTCGTTGACCACAAAGGTCATACTGATTTTCAAACTCGATACTATATATACTGTTTTCATTGTCACTATATATTAGTCATTTAGAATTGATATTGATGGCGGCCTCGTAGCTGCGCATAGTCAGTTCAGTGATATGTTCCCAACCGTATTTGCTTTCAAGGTCAGGACTATAACGGGATTGAAACTTATCGAGATTATCAAGTGCATTTGTAATGGCCTTAGCCAATGGATCAACGGCACCGGGCTCTACGGCCAATCCAATACTATCAGAGGATACAAGCTCTCCCATCGCTCCGACATTGCTGACAACCACAGGTTTTTTGTGAGCATAGGCACGAAGTAATACCCCGCTCTGTGCTTCGAATTTCAAATAGGGTAATACGACAAGATTAGACGCCGCAAAGAAATAATCCACATCTTCTTCCGGGATAAAATCAATAAAGGTCCGCACGTGCTCAGATAAACCAGCCTTTCTTATCATATCGGAATATGACTCGAAGCTGAATCTACCCAGAAGACCGCCGGCGATAACCAGCAAAACCCGCTGATTACGCGCCTTAACAATTTTCAATGCCTTTAGAAGAACATCCAATCCTTTATTTGGGCGGATCCCTCCGAAGAAAAGTATTATCTGGCGGTCTTGAGGCAGATTTAATTTTTTCCGTGCGTCTGTTAGGGACGGTGGATTTTGCACAGGCATAATTCCGTGGGGTATAACGTCTATATGGTCGGAGCAAATACCCCAATGGTCGGCCAGTTGTCTTTTGCCGTCCATGTAATGGACTATCAAACGCCGGGGGATTTTGAGACTACGTTTTATGAACGAAGCCCTGCTGACAAAACGTTCATAATGAGGTTTAACATCATGGACGGTAAGTATAACAGGCAACTGTCGTGCTAAAGGTTTTAAGAAAAACTGATCCAGTAGTGGAGTGCCCGCGCCCTGAAAATGGACTACATCGAAACGCCCGCCAGCGGCAAACCGGTTTCGACGCAAACTGTTAATCAGGCTTCGGTAAAATCGGTCTGCCGCCCAGTGCAGTTGCGACCACTGTTTTTTCCTATCTATGAATTCGAACAGACGTCTATCGACTTTGAATGGCCTTGGCAAGTCCGCCCACAATGAGTTTGTAAGCACAGTAACATCCGCACCTGTTCGAGACAAACCACTGCATAAGGCGTCGGTGTATGTGTACAAACCGCCTGTGCTTGCACCAGCTACCATCAATACGCGCATTTTTGATTTATTCCTTTTCTGCTGCAATTGAGAAGGTGCTCCGAGGTATATTCAATGTCCCGTGGCTTTACACATAAGTAAGTTCAGGACATGGTTCTTCTTCCTCAAGTTCTTCAAGGTCCTCTTCTTCAGGGACATCATCTTCCTGATAGAGACTTGCATAGATGTCCTGCCAGTTGGCTATTATAGCGGCGAAGCATATCAAAAGCGGTGCCCCGCGAGGATTCGAGAATATTGGGTGGAAGAATCCGTCGGCTGTCAGTGCCAACATTAATAAAAAGCTCGTCGTGCCGTAATATCGCATATATGGGATGTCGCTCCTCGATAAAGCAAAGCTCCGCGCAAGGATAGCGAATATCAGGATGAGCACCGTCACCAGTCCGAGTAAGCCGTGCCTGTCCAGCCAGCCAAGATATTCTGAATGGTAAAAGCCCACCAGAGGCGATTTGCCCGCTGGTGCCGGATGCAGTGCTCCGATACCTCTTCCGGTCAATATGAAGTAAGGTTCTTGCTTGTAGCTTGAAATGATTATTCCGTTTTCTAGCGCTCTCCAGGTACCTTTTTGAAATAGTGTGGGCATTTCGACATTGCCTGATCTTGTGGAGCCCGCCCTGAATCTTTCCATGAAATCGAAGCCTATCACAGAAGTTGCTCCAATCGCGAGAATGCCTACAACTCCGAATGCGAGCATAGTTCTGATTCTGCCCTTGATGAACAGCAGCGATGCTATGACAAGCACGCCCATTGCCCCGTACATTGACCTTGTTTCGCTGAGTATTATGCCGCCTATACCGACCATTATCATCAGGATGGATATGGCAGACAAACCGACTTTGCTTACAAGTCTGCCTATTGCGATACTTATCAGCGAAAGGTAAAGCAGGGGAACAAGAGTAGATGTACCTCTTTCGCCGCCCAATTGTGTTGAAACTTCGATTTCCGCGACACGAGGTGTGAAGACACCGAATCTTACGAGAATATGTACGCCGAACATCACCAGCAGCAGAAAGACCGTGAATTTTAAGAATCCGTTCGCGCGGGAAAAGTTTGTGAAATACCGAAGCCCGAATATCATTGCTGCTACGAAGTGTGCCACCCTCGAATGCGTAAAGGCGGTCTGGGTGTACATCAGCAGCCCCTGTATCAACGCAAGTGCGGTTAATATTGCTATGACAATAAAGCATTTTCCAATAACGCCGGAAGGATACTGACGCTCTCGCGGCACAAAAAGCGCAGCCGCCAATGTCAACCACGCCAGGATATCTGCCGGTGCCCACGTACGGGGCATACCAAGATTGCCCGCACTATTTATGTAGCTGGCGAGTACGCTGTGGAATACGGCTGATACCAGGAATATGTAGAATACCCACTTCGGCTTCAAGATTACCAGAGGTACGCATATTACTATTGCAATCAAACACAATACTGCAATAAATGTTGCCATAATGTTACCTTAGATACGGCTTCTTAATAAATTTATACAATTGCCTGTTAATATTGGGAACTAAAGCCTAAAGCTAAATATCGGAAATCAAAGGTTGCGATTACAGGTTAAAAGTCAGGTTTTCTTAAGTAGTTTCTTTTGATTTTCGCGTGTTTCACTCTATATCCGGTAAGTTTCGCTCTGCTTTATTTTACATTGCGGGCCTGATCAATCATTCTTGCAAAATCTTCCCTGACCTGCTTACACATTTTGGAGCCCGTCATTTCTTGTTTCTCGTTGATGAAGTCCAGGTTATTATTGATTTCGTCGAATAGTTCAATCAGCTTTTCTGCGCTGATCTGATCATCTGTAATGCAATATTTTTCAAGCCCGTATTGAGCCATAAAATCCTCGGTTTTCTTATGGTATGCAATCGCCAGCAGCGGTGTTGCCGCCAGTAAAGAGAAGATTTGTGAGTGAGTTTTATGCCCTACAAACATTTTGCACTGTGCGATTTCATTGATATGATCTAAGGTCCCGGGAAAACCTTCAACAATTTCACAGTTTTCTTTTTTATTGACGTTGTTTATCACGGCCTCGATAAAGTGACGGTCTGTGCCCTGCAGCTCCATAGGAAAAAAACGCACTTTATATCCTGCCTCTATGGCATGGTCAACCAGCGATGCGAAATAGCCCGGGTTGTTCTCGTGCTCTTTGAGTCGGTTGGCTCGTGTGTGAACATAAACGGAGATGCCCATGACGGGCGGGCGGGCACTTGGCTTGGTTCGTGTTTTAATAATATCGCACAGACCGAATACGGACTCGCGTGTCTTTGATATATGCTCCATGGAAACCTGCATTTCTTTTATTTGTTCCGCCGAGTCCTCATCACGGATAAATATTTGGCCGGAGCCGGAAAGTATTTTTTGTATCATCAATCTGCTTTTGGCCGACTTGAATCTGAATGAGCCGATAGATTGTGACCAGAGTAATAATGGTTTTTCATAAAGTAAAGCTGCTGCCATATCGAATATCTGCGGAGTGACCGCATCAGGTACAAACATAGTGGTGATGTGGTGGCCTCCGGTACTGATGATGATATCAGTTTCTCTGATTGCTTTTACGAACTGCCTGTTTACCAGAAAGCGAAGATACCACGGGCGTGTGCCTGCAATCAGGGCGTTACGTACTAAGGGGAAGTTAATACGTCGCTTTAGCATTACCTTCTGTATTCGATGAATTACTTTGCCCCAAAAGCCAACGTCTTTTTTGCGGGAATTGTCCCAGCCCCATGGGATAACTCGCACAGCAATCTCCGGAAAATCCGGTTTCTCTTCCCAATATTCCGGATTACTTGCAGAAACCGTAACCTGGTCAATGCCATTGCGTGCCAGCTCTCTGAGCACAAAAAACAGAACGGCTCTGTCACCTTTATTTGTAGAGCATTGATTAATAACAATGGCCTTCATATTCGATGTTCCTTTTTGCTCCCGTATTTTATTCTCACTGCGGCGATTAAATCAGCAGTCTCTTTCCGTAGCGAAATGGCTATGAAACATGCCATAACAATAGCCGCGGAAATGACAAGCATTACCGGCCAGCTAATGGTTTCTCTTGGTAGAATGCTGTTCAGTATCAATAAGGCTGCGATTGAAACGAGACTTGCCGCCAGAGGCCCGGATAAGCTGTCTTTGAGATACTCGTATGGGTGAATCTCTAATTTGCGCAGGCCGTGGATGGGTAACCAAATCCCCATATACGCCCACAGGGCAACCACCAGTGCTATCGACGGTGCCATCGGTACGGAAACAATACCTTGCAATAGAATTAACTCAATTATAATGGCGATTACTGCTGTTGTGATTGCCGCGATTGTCAATCCTCGCAGATGTCCTATACCTACCAATGAAGGTAACCATATTCCGAAAAATCCCCGACCTACAACAGATATTATCAACACCCGCATTACAAGGACCGTTTCTGATGGAACCGCTTCCTTAAACCAGATAGACAGAACTTCTCCGGCGAAGACAAACAGCAAAATCAATAAGGCGCAGGCCAGAGCAGAGCTTATGTGGGTCCCTTTTTTAATAACTGCTTTTACTCTTTCGGTTTGTCCGCTTGCGTTAAGACTAGTGATAACCGGCAGGAAAACATTTTGAGTCCCTGCCAGAAGTCCGCGAACAAAGCTGGGAATCAGAGAGGCAATAGCGTACACCTCCACGTCCTCGGCGCTGCCTACCTTGCCGACTATTAATACCAATGTACTAAACATAAAAACCATGCTGCCCGAACGGGCGGTCGCATGGCCGGTATGTCGAAAGAGTTCTCGAATCGTATTCTTTCCGATCTTAGAGACAACGATTTTGAAACCTTCGATTGATTTTCGTGCAACTGAAAACATCAACAGTACAGATACCGCCGCTGCCGTTACGAATGCCAACTGCACGGCAATCATACTTTTCCAAAGGGCAAGTATTCCTAAAGTTAAGACCATGCGAAGCAGATTAGCTGTAATTTCAACGGCGTTGGATCTCGTATGGTACTGATAACCTCTCAATGCTCCGCCGAAAGTTGCGCCCACTATTCTGAGCGCCAATGTGACACCAACCAGTATGCATGTAATCTGTGCCTCGTATGCCGATTCGGAGGTGATAGCCGTAAATATGTCGGAAACGAAAAATGATAACAAAACAGCCGCGGCAACGGTTAACAAAGCCAGTCCCATGAGGATTCCGAAAGAGGCTGATACAAACCGATTCATCTGCTCGGTGTTATCACGATAAAAGGCCACGAAACGATTTGTTGACAGGGAGAACGCTCTTTCCAAAATCATGGGATAACGCAGTCCGGTTGAAAGCAAAGCCCACACACCGAAGCTCGCGCCAAGGTTGTGCCGTATAGTCCTGAACAGCACCAGCCCAACCGCCCCGGCAACCAGCATTCCCACCCAGTTTGATCCGGCATTCATTATTATGCGTTTTCGTAATGACATCTAATACCGTTTATCCTGTTCGGCAACTAATAATAATTTTATGTCCTGGACAAGGTTATCTTTTCTCATCAGACCGCTGGCCATTAATTTCCCGTAGAATCTTATTAAGCTCTCTTCGGGCCTTGTAAACAGCATTACAATCGCCGGCATTTCTCAAAACGTAATCGACCATATCATTAAGAGATTGCTGGGCCCGTTTTGCTGTTTTTGGTTTTTCGGTGCTAATCTTCTCTATTGCTTTCTGCAGTTCGAAAATGTATTGATAGTCCTCGACTCCTTCTCGCCATGCTTCCCATCGCCGGGATGGGACGATATTCTCACCGAGTCCCGGTACCGGGCTCGCTCGGCTGCCGTAAACAACGCCGGAAAAACCCTGAGGTCTTAACGTATCATCCCAGGGGACAGCCCCGGTATTGAAATTAAGTCCGTAGTAGTAAATCCAGAAGCCGGCCCCGGTTTGACCTCGCTTAAAGGCACGCCATGGTAAAAGGCGAAAATACGAGTAAGGATCTTTGGCTTTCATTGGCCTTAAGCACTCGTATGTCCAAACTTGTTTTCCGAAGCCATTTATCTGCTCCAGCCATTGAGGATGTCGCTTGCAGTGGCTGTCCTGAAGACACCATATATCTACAAGCCCCTTGAATCGCGCGAATTCTTTAGGACCTTTGCCAAAGGAGTTGGCGTAAATCCTTATGTTGGGGTCCGTTTCTTTGATTAGTTGTGCCAGTTTGTAAAAGTCATCACACAGACTCTCATCGAACGGATACAACGCGAATTTGTCATAGCCGACACCGGCATTGTTGAGATGTTTTACTATATTTTTAAGCCATTGCGAGAAAACGCCTTTCCACTGCCCGCTCATCCATTT
>DAOUVA010000042.1 GCA_030667885.1 Phycisphaerae bacterium | reverse complement strand
TCTTCTTCCTCATTGTCCTCGTTGCCAAGGTCGAAACTGTGGTAATCAGCATGCAAAATAGCCACGGGTCGGCACGCAAATCGGCCAATTGGCTATAAAAAAAGGACTCACATTGCTGCAAGTCCTTTATTTACAAGTAATAGCGGGGACAGGATTCGAACCTGTGACCTCCGGGTTATGGGCCCGACGAGCTACCAGACTGCTCTACCCCGCGATCATTATCATATATATACTGTAAAATGATATATTGTTCAAGAAGAACAAAAACAAATTATAATTTTTTTCGTATTTCCTCGGCAATTAGTTCGATTCTTCCCTGCTCATATCTGTAAGCAGGCCATCGGTCAAAAATGCCATCGCCGCTGCTGCGAGCAATTATATGAAAATGTAAATGCTCAACAAGCTGACCCGCCGCTCGGCCATTATTGCATAACACATTATAGCCTTCGGAATTCATGGCGGCAATTACAGCTCCGGCGATTTTGCCAAGCCGCTCACCAACCCTGCCCAAAAGTTCAGATGGACAATCGTGCAATTTTTCAAAGTGCTGTTTCGGTATTACCAAAGTATGGCCATCACTTATGGGCCCAATATCCAAAAAAGCAAGGACAACTTCATCTTCATAAATCTTTGTAACCGGAATATGCCCGGCTACCATTTTACAAAAAAGGCAATCATCGGTGCCCATTCATACTCTACCGTTTCTCGTATTTTATATAAAGTACTGTGTTCCCAGGTGTGTTTATTGGTTCTACACTTGACGCTATTTTCTATCTGCTAACAGCTATGACTGTTAAGTATTTTCCGGCTTCTCGCTGGTTTCCGCAGTTTCTACAGCTTTGGCGGTATGCTCTGCCTTTTTGCGAGAACGTTTTTTGGGTTTGTCATGTTTTTTCTTACCCTCTTCAGCACCCACCAACTGCAGCAAAACAAGCTGGCCGTTATCACCCAGCCTTCTCATAGACAATCGAATAATTCTCGTATAGCCGCCGGCCCTGTCAAGGTATCTTGGGCCAAGTTCACTGAACAATTTACCGACTACCGTGCCGGTTTTGACAGCCTTACCATCCTCGTTATTTACTATATCGCGATTTCCAAGCCGAGAAATGGCAAGTCTCCTTGCCGCCAATGTACCTTTCTTGGCTAACGTAATTAATTTCTCGGCAAAGGGTTTTACCTCTTTAGCCTTTTCTATCGTAGTTGAAATCGTCTCGTGCTGGATAAGCGAAGCGACTAAATTTCGCCGCATAGCCAGCCGATGCTCTTTTGTTCGACCCAACCGACGTCCTGCTACTCTATGACGCATATATTTATATTCCTCTTAATCCGGCACTACTGCCTTCGAACATTATCAAACTAATTCATCAATATTAACTATCAATATCTGTCATTCCCAAAGACAAGCCTATGTCGGCGAGTTTTCTCCTGATTTCCCGCAGAGAAGTCTTGCCGAAGCTGCGAATCTTCAACAAATCAGCTTCTGTCATTTTCACCAACTCGCCAACCGTTTCGGTTTTAGCAGATTCAAGGCAGTTGCTTGCTCTTACTGAGAACTCCAGTTCCTGAATCGGCATGGCGAGCTTTTGGCTTAATTCCTCATCCACTACTTGTTCCTGAGTCTCGACCTCAATAACCTCAGAAGCGGCAACGGTCTGCTCTCCAAGCTCGAAATACTGTATGAACGGATTAACATGCTTGCGTAATATTTTAGCGGCCTCCACCAGCGCCATTTCAGGTGTAATCGTTCCGTTAGTCCAAATCTCCAGAATCAGCCTGTCATAATTGGTTCGCTGGCCGACACGGGTGTTCTCGGTCACGTAGCGTACTCTTGTAACCGGTGAATATACCGCGTCGAGCATTATTCTTCCGACTTCCTGTTCGAACCTGTCGGCGTCGGCCATACGTTCGGAAGCCGGTACATAACCACGACCATTCTCAACTACCATTTCCATTTCAAACTTTACTTTTTCAGTCAAGGTAGCCAACACCATATCTTTGTTTACCACTTCAATAGACGGGTCGGCAACTAGATCAGCAGCCGTCATAAGGCCAGCCTTGCTTGCCGAAACAGTCATCGTCTTTGGCCCTTCACCCTGGAGGCATATGACAAGACTCTTAACATTCAAAACAATATCGGTAACATCCTCCTTCACTCCTTTTATAGTACTGAACTCATGGCTGACACCGCCTATTTTGATGGATGTTACAGCACTACCTTCCAAAGAGGAAAGCAATATACGTCTGAGACTGTTCCCGATAGTGGTGCCGAACCCTCTTTCGAAGGGTTCAATAAAGAATCGGCCATACTTATCGCTCGATACGATCGTGTCTCGTTCAACACGAGTCGGCAATTCCAAGCCACGCCATGTAACTCGCATATAGATCTCCTATGTAAGTTTTGAGTTTCGAATTATTAGTTTTGATTTATCTCAAAACTCGACATTAATAAACTTAAAGCTGTTAGCAGCTATCTCGAGCAGAATTCCACAACCAACTGCTCTTCAACAGGAATCTGGACATCATCCCGAGCGGGCAAAGCAACAACAGTAGCTTCGGGTTTTTCCCGAGCTAATTGCAGCCAGTTTTGTGTAGTATAATTCGGGTTACTTGCCAACTGTTCCTTTACTTGTTTTACGCTTTTTTCAGAACCTTTGATGATTATCTTGTCGCCTATTTTCGTAGTATAATCACTGATATTCACCTTGCGTCCGTTTATATAAATATGACCGTGAGCAATCAACTGCCTTGCTGCCTTGCGCGACGGTGCAAAATTTAACTTATAGACCACATTATCCAAACGTCTTTCCAGCAATTGCAGCAGTGTCTCGCCAGTATTGCCCTTACCCCGCTCCGCTCGATGAAAATACCTCATAAACTGCCGCTCAAAAAGTCCGTAATATCTTTTGACCTTTTGCTTTTCGCGCAGCCGAACACCGTATTCACTTATCCTGCCCCTTCGCCATCCGTGCATCCCAGGGGCCAGATTTCTCTGTTTCTTTTCGATAGGACACTTGGCCGTCTCACATCTTATGCCTTTGAGCATAAGTTTCATTCCTTCACGACGACAGTGTTTACAAGATGAACCCAGATAACGTCCCATTCTTTTTATTTATCTCCGAAATAATTTCTCATAATACTTAGTACTTGTGTCTCTTAAACTCTCCTTCGCTTCGGCGGCCTACAGCCGTTGTGCGGAAGTGGAGTAACATCCTCTATCGAAGCGATACGCAATCCAGCCTGCTGTAAAGCTGAGATGGCGGATTCGCGGCCTGAACCAGGCCCTTTAACCCTGATTTCAACTTCGCGAACACCGTTACGCATAGCGGAACTGGCACATCGCTGTGCTGCCCTTTGAGCTGCAAAAGGCGTGCTTTTGCGAGAGCCTTTGAAACCTACACAGCCGGCTGAGCCCGATGCAACCGCATTACCATCCATATCCGTAATCGTAATCAATGTATTATTGAATGTAGCCTTTATGTGCACAATAGCTCGGACAACATTTTTCCTTATTTTTCGCTTAGTTTTTTTTGCCATTATTCAATAAATTCCTCAAATCGTATACATATAAAGTATATGACATTTTATCTTTAGCGGTTTTCCTTTACACCCTTCTTGCCCGCAACTGTTTTTCTCGGGCCTTTGCGGGTACGCGCGTTACTCTGGGTACACTGGCCCCGAACGGGCAAACCCCTTCTGTGGCGAATGCCTCTGTAACAATTTATATCACGCAAGCGTGCTATATTTTGAGAATGTTGCCTGCGAAGCTGACCTTCCACCGTGTAATTGCGGTCGATAATCTGCGTTATACGGCTAAGCTCATCTTCGCTAAGCTTGCCGGCTTTGGTATTTCTTTCTATACCTGCCTCTTTAATTATCTGTTCCGAGGTATATTTACCTATACCGACAATATAAGTCAGGGAAATCCATATAGATTTCTCATTAGGTATATCAACACCAACTATACGTGGCATATAAGCTCCTTTTCGAATCCGGCAATTGGTTAATTACTACCGGTAACTCACAATCAAATCAACCCTGGCGTTGTTTATGCCGCGGGTTCGTACATATTACCCTCACAACACCTTTGCGACGAATAACCTTACAATTCTCACATATACGCTTAACTGAACTTCTAACTTTCATTTTATCTACCTATTATTGTGGTATTATTGTGCAACTAATGCCGGAGTACTATCCGGCCTCTGTTTAGATCATAAGGTGACATTTCAACTATAACTGTATCACCCGGCAAAATCCGAATATAATGCATTCGCATTTTGCCAGAAACATGCGCCATAACCTTGTGTCCGTTATCCAACTCTACCTTAAAAACGGCATTCGGCAAAGCATCGGTAACTTTGGCTTGTAATCTTATTGAGTCTTTCTTTACCATTTTTATGTCTGGTATTTCCTTATTTTCTGACTCGCAACTCTTGTTTCGTCCGAGATACGACTCACTGACTTTCTACAGTTAATACCTCACAGCCACCTTTAACTATCGCAATAGTATGCTCAAAATGAGCCGAGCATTTACTGTCTCTTGTTACCACCGTCCACCCGTTCCCAAGCGTTCGAACGCCACTTGAGCCAGCGTTAATCATCGGCTCAACAGCCAGAACCATTCCTTCCGCCAAAATAATGTCATTTGTAAGCAAATCATTGTTGACGAAATTAGGCACTCTCGGCTCTTCATGCATTTTTCTGCCGATGCCATGTCCAACAAAGTCTTTAACCACCGAAAAACCTGCCGACTCGGCATATCGTTGCATCTCGGCAGCCACCTGGCTCCATTTAACAGACGGTGCAGATTTCGCTATTGCTATATCAAGAACATGTTTTGTTACATCCAACAGCGTGCGCTTAATCTCGGAAATTTCGCCGATAGCAATCGTAACAGCAGCATCTCCACAATAGCCATCAAGTCTAACGCCAAAATCAACGCTGAGAATATCACCTTCCTTAAGCTTTGCATCCTCATTAGGAATCCCATGAACGACCTGCTCGTTTATCGAAGCACAAATTGCACCCGGAAACGGTATTTTAGATATTGGGGTGCGAACACCCTTAAACAAAGCCTCAGCCCCGGCCTCAGCGGTCATCTGCAAAGCTACGCCATCCAACTGCAAGGTGGATACTCCTGGCTTAGCAATCTCTTTTAGTTTTAAAAGAACATCTGCTACAACAGCACCTGCTCTACGCATTAAGTCAATTTCTCTTGGGCTGCGAAGCGTTATAGCCATGTAATTTCGTATCTCTTTTCGTTTTCCGATACACTTTCCATCGCTTCACGCCTTGACCAGGGCGTTCATCTTCTCAAATATCGAATCCCTTACTTCAACCGGGGTTCTGTCTGCATCGAAGTCATAAACAGTGCCGTTTTTTCTATAGTAATCCACCAGCGGTTCTGTCTGCTGATGGTATGTTTTAAGGCGATTAGCCACCACATCAGGGGTATCGTCAGGTCGTTGAACAAGCTCAATGTCATCATTATCACAAATACCTTCGGCTTTTGGCTTCAAGTGTTCAATATGATAAACCGCCCCACACTTAGGACAACTTCTCCTGCCCGTTATACGCTTTGCTACTATGTCGTCATCTACATGGAGGTTCAATACAAAATCTATAGTCATCTCATTATCAGCCAATGACTTCTCAAGTTCAACCGCCTGGTTGACGGTTCTTGGAAAACCATCCAGTAAGAAACCTGCAGCAGGGGCATTTGTTATCGCCTTGGTCATCATCTCAATTATTATTTCATCAGGCACAAGACCGCCCGAATCCATATAACTTTGGGCTTTTTGCCCTAACTCGGTATCTGCAGCCCGTTCCTGCCGTAAGATATCACCGCTGGATAAATGGAGAAGACTATATTGGGCAACAATGTTCTTACATTGCGTTCCTTTACCTGCACCCGGCGCTCCCAACAAAACTATTCTCATCCATATGCTCCTTTTATCCTGCCGGTTGGACTGAAACCCTCATAGCTACGCATCAAAAGATTCGCTTCGATTTTCTGAACCAGGTCCAGTGAGACACTAACAACTATCAATAAGCCGGTGCCACCCAGGAAATTTGCTATGCTCGGCTCAATCCCGAGCAGCACAATAATCAGTGCCGGCACAACGGCAATTATGGATAAAAACGAAGCTCCAAAATAAGTAATCCTGGTCATTACCGTTTCCAGGTAATCAGCGGTTCTGCGCCCCGGACGAAGCCCGGGAATGAAGCTTCCCGAATCCCGCAGATTCTTGGCCATCTCCTTGGGCTGAAATTGCACTGTTACCCAAAAATAAGCAAACAAAAATATCAAAAGCATATACAGAACATTGTAAGTAAATGAACGAAAGCCCAGAGCAGACCTAAGAGTAAGCAAAAACGACGAATCAGCGAGACTTGGAATTCTTGACAACTGCTCGATTATAATGGGCGGAAACATCATAAAGCTCGATGCGAATATTATAGGCATCACACCGCCGTGATTGACACGAAGCGGCAAATAATGCCTCTGCCCGCCATACATCCGTCGGCCTCGCATTTTCTTTGCCTGCTGAATGGGTATTCTGCGCTGGCCCTGAGTTATCAGTATCGCACCGGCTACGACAAACACAAATGCCGCTATCAGGAACAATATCTTCGCCGGTCCTACAGTGCCGGGTGCTGCGCCGAGTTTCAAGTCAACATTCTGCCAAAGTCTCCAGACTGCCCATGGCATTCTGGAGACAATGCCTGCCATAATTATCAAACTAATACCGTTGCCTATGCCGTATTCATCTATCTGCTCACCAAGCCACATCAAAAAGACAGTGCCCGCCGTCATCCCAACAACACCCATGATCATCGCCTGACGGTACATGCCCGGATAGGTCCATCCATCTGCACCTAACAACTTCATAAACATTACCGACTGAACGATACATATCAACACAGTCAGATAGCGAGTGTACTCCTGTATCTTTTTGTGGCCGGTTTGTCCTTCCTGGCGCAGCTTCTTCAAAGCCGGAAGAACCTCACCCAATAGCATAAGAATAATTGATGAGGTAATATAAGGCATAATCCCCAGCCCGAACAAACTGCTTTTACTCAGGTTTCCGCCGGTGAACATCTGCATCATTTCGACGGCTCTGCCCAGGGGGCCCTCTGTGTCTCTTGAACTGGCAATTTCTGCTATCTTTGCCTGATCAAAGCCGGGCAAGGGGATATGAAAACCAACCTTGTATATTATCAGCAGCGCCAGAGTAAAAAGAATCTTATTGCGCAGATCAGGTATTCTGAATATGTTAATTACCGTTCCAAACATTATTTCCTGTCCATTATTCTGTATCCGCCTCCGGGTTGCGAATACACCTGTTTTCTATTTCCTTCCGCATGATAGAATATGCGGACAACAATCAAATAATTTTTGCTGTGCCACCGGAAGCCACAATCTTGTGCTCTGCCGCCTTGCTGAATTTGTGAGCTGTTACCTGCAGCTTTTTTGTAAGGTCTCCATTACCGAGAATTTTGATTTTGCTTTTGGTGTTGTTAATCAGTCCGACGCTGGATAATTGCTCTACGCCAACTTCAGCACCATCGGCAAATCTTTCCAGTTGTGAAATATTTACGATTTCGCAACGTACCGCAAAATCATAATTGTTAAAACCTCGTTTAGGCAATCGTCTAAACAAAGGCATCTGACCACCTTCGAGAAGCGTAACAGAAGTTGAGCCCGCCCTACTGCCGGCACCTTTGTGTCCTCGGCCACAGGTTTTTCCGTGACCACTGCCCGTACCCCTGCCGACACGTCGACGACGCTTATGTTTACCAACAAGAGAAGTTATTTCATGATTCAACATTAAAATCACCCGATCGTTAATCAACAACCATTAAGTATTAATTGCAACACCGCGAAGAGATTCCACCATTTCTTTGCTTCGCAATTTCAACAATCCGTTAAGTGTAGCTTTGACCACATTTTTGGCAGAAGTGCTTCCGTAAACTTTTGTTAGAACATCCTGTACACCAGCATATTCGAGCACTGCTCGAGCACAGGAACCCGCGATAACACCGGTACCGGGACTGGCCGGGACCATTACAACTTTTGTGGCCCTGTATTTGCCGTTTACCGCGTGTGGTATTGTCCGGTCAAGTAAAGTTATATTGTGCAAAGATTTTTTGGCATCTTTTATACTTTTCTCAACCGCCTGCGGAACCTCATTAGCCTTGCCATAACCGACACCGACTGTACCTGCCCTGTCACCAATCACAACTAATGCGGCAAAACTAAATCGCCTACCGCCCTTAACCACTTTGGCACAGCGAAATATCTTTACAACGGTATCTTCCAACGGTTTTTCTTCCTGACCCGAAAGTTTAACTGGTTCTACTGCCAATTTATTCTCCAAACATTTTCGTGTTAACTATGTTGTTAAAAAACCAACCCGGCTTTTCTTGCCCCTTCGGCAAGTGCCTTGACTCTGCCATGAAACTTATATCGATTTCTATCAAAACGAACGCACTTAATACCAACACCAAGTGCTTGTTTTGCAACAGATTCACCTATTATTCTGGCAGCTTTTCTATTACCGGCATTGGGCATTTGATCCTGCATACCTTTTGTCCTTGTACTTGCCGAAGCAAGTGTCGCTCCCGCAACGTCATCTATAATCTGAGCATAAATATGCCTGTTTGAGCGAAATACCATTAATCGAGGCCTGTCCGGTGTCCCAAAGACTTTCTTCCTCACATGATATTTACGCCTTAGTGCTGCTTTTTTCAAACTGTTCGTTTTCATTAAACTAAATCCCAATTATGCCGTTCCGGAAGCAAATGCCTTACCAGCCTTACGTCGTACATGTTCGTCGGCATAGCGGATACCTTTTCCTTTATATGGTTCCGGCGGCCTTATCTTTCTAATATCTGCAGCGAATTGTCCCAGCAGACATTTGTCCGTTCCCGAAAGCGTGAACCTTGCAGGCACATCATTACCCCTGGTAGCACCGACATCGATATTAATCTTTATACCCTTCGGTATTACCAACTCTACAGAATGGCAAAAACCTATCTGAAAAGTCAGTTTTCCGCCCTGCTCTTTTAAATTATAACCGGTACCGAATATTTGCATTTTCTTCTCAAAACCTTTACTGACACCGGTAACCATATTGGCAATCAAAGCACGCATAGTACCATGTAACTGCTTGTTCTGGCGGTCCTTGGGACGCTTATTTTCGACTAATATTTTCCCCTCGACATCGTCAATTTTAACCTTTATCCGAGGATGACAGTCCATCTGGAGCTCGCCAAGAGAGCCTGAGACCTTGATATTGTGGCCTTTCAGCTCAACCTTTACGCCTCCAGGAATACTAATAGATTTATTTCCAATACGACTCATTAGCTTACCGTACAAAGTATCTCGCCGCCAACTTTAGCTTCGCGGCAGTTTTTGTCACTCATTACACCTTTACTTGTCGAAACAATTGCTATACCCATACCGGCTAAAACACGCGGCAATTTGTCAACAGACGAATATATTCTTCGACCGGGCTTGCTCGTTCTTGCTATTTCAACGATAATAGATTGGCCGTCCTGGTCATACTTTAACGTAATCCTCAGTATTCCCTGCTGGCCGTCATCGATTCGGTCGAAATCCTCGATGTAACCTTCCTTCTTCAAAACAACCGCTATGCCTTCACAAATATTTGACGCCTTTATATTGACCTGCGGTTTGTTTATTCGCGCAGCATTGCGAATTCTCGTCAACATATCAGCTATTGGATCACTTAAACTCATAATTTCGTGCCTCGTGCTCTGGGGCATTTTCGTGATTAAATTCACGATTTTACCAACTAGCTTTTCTAACTCCCGGTATTTTTCCTTCATTCGCTAACGTTCTAAAGCAAATCCGGCAAACCTTAAACTTGCGATATACTGCTCTGGACCTGCCACAAAGCTGACAACGCGTATATTGTCTGACGCGATATTTTTGTTTTTGTTCTGCCTTGATTTCAAGTGCTTTAGTTGACATTCATACGCTCCAATTTCTCGTTTCCGAGCTTAAGCTTTTTCTTCATTTACTGCTGTTAATCCTTTGAACGGCATACCAAAGAGCTGAAGCAGTTTCCGTGCTTCATCGTCGCTCTGCGCCGTAGTTACAAAAGTTATGTTCATACCCTGTTGAAATTCCACCTTTACCGGGTTGATTTCAGGAAATACACTCTGTTCACCCAGGCCCATCGAGTAATTTCCTCTGCCGTCAAAACTCTGAGAATTAAGCCCCCGAAAGTCTCGTACCCGTGGGATTGCAAGACTAATGAGTCTGTCCATAAATTCATACATTCTCACGCCGCGGACAGTAACCTTCAAACCGGTTTCCACGCCTTCACGAACCTTGAAATTCGAAACACTCTTTTTCGCCTTACAGACCAATGGCATTTGGCCGGTAATCATCATTAAATCCTTTTTGGCTAATTCAATGAATTTCTTATCCTGCGTCGCTCTGCCAACACCCATAGAAATAACGACCTTTGTCATCTGCGGCACAGCCATAGGATTTTTGTAGCTGAATTCTTTTGTCAACTCCGGAACTATTTTTGACTTATATAAATCTTTTAAACGCGCCATTCTTTATCTCATAAAACGTTATAACCGGTCAAATAAAGACCATTTACCTATTAATAACTTACTTTTTTGTCTTCCTGATAACGCCGATTTCGTTACCATCGGTAGTAAGGCGTTTTTTACCGCCATCCTCACTTACCTGATAACGTACCCTGCTGCCTTTCGAGCTTTTCGGATTCACCGGTAAAACATTGCTTATATGTATCGGCTGCTCAACATTGATTCGGCCTCCCTGCGGATTCTTCCGCGAAGGCGTTACGTGTTTTTTGGCTATGTTATGACCCTGAACCACTACGCGATTCTTGTCAAGAATCACACGCAGAACTCTGCCGGTAGCGCCTTTGTGATCACCTGCTATTATTTCGACCATATCACCTTTTTTTATATGCGAAGCCATAAATACCCAAATTACAATTCATAATTCATTATACTACCTCGCTTGCCAGCGAGATAATTTTCATATAATTTTTTTCGCGAAGCTCACGAGCCACCGCACCGAAAATCCTTGTTCCTATCGGATTGCCATCACCGTCAATCATCACTGCGGCATTGCTGTCAAATCTTACATAGCTGCCATCCTTACGTTTCACAGGACTCTTGGTGCGAATAATAAGACACTTATGCACTTTCTTATCATCCAACTGGCAATTGGGAAGCGACTTTTTTATCGCAACGCAAACAATATCTCCAACGCCTGCACACGGACGGGTCTTTCTACCCCGAGATCCACCTCTTCCGAGAACCTTTATACACAACGCCGACTTGACACCTGAGTTGTCGGCTATATCCAACATTGTTTCCTGCTGAACCATTATCTTTTATCCCAACTCAAACTTCAACTGCTCTCTGGACAACCTTGACAAGGCGCCAACTCTTGGTCTTGCTGCGAGGGCTGCACTGAGTAATTTCAACCACGTCGCCAACACCACTCTTATTGTGTTCGTCGTGAACACCGATTTTCGTCCTGCGCTTGATGTATTTGCCGTACTTTGGATGCTTGACTTTGAAGTCAATCACTACCTTGACGCTCTTGTCGCCACTGTTGCTTACCACCACGCCGGTCATTGTTTTTAATTTTTGTTCCTGCATCTTTGCTTTCTGACTCATCAATCGTCTGCGGGTAAAACGTTACTTTTTTCCCGTATTATTGTTTTAACTCTTGCGATATCACGCTTGACATTAATAACAGCTTTGGAGTTCTCCAGCTTTTCCGTAACCGCCTGTGAGCGCAGATCAAACATATGCCTCTCAAGCTCTTCAAGCTTGTGTTCAAGCTCATCCTGACTCATCTCTCTGTAATGCTGCGCTTTCATTCGAAGCGTTCCTCTTACAATGAATGTCTTCGTTTAATAAATCTACACCTAATCGGCATTTTATGAGCAACTCTGAGCAGCGCCTCCTTTGCTACCTCCTCAGCTACACCGCCGATCTCAAAACAAACCTGTCCGGGCCTTACTCTGGCAACAAAGAACTCAGGCTCCCCCTTACCTTTACCCATTCGAGTTTCGAGAGGCTTGGAACTCACCGGCTTATGCGGGAATATTCTGATATAGACCTTACCTTCCCGATGCAAAAAGTGAGTCGCTGCTACTCGGCCGGCTTCAATGTGTCTTGCCGTTATCCAGCTCATTTCCAAAACCTGTAAACCGTATTCACCGAACGCAACAAAATTGCTTCTCGAGGCATTGCCCTTCATCTTGCCGCGTTGGCTTTTACGATATTTAACTCTTTTCGGCATCATTGCCATTTTGTTTAACCCTTGTAAAACTCGTATTTAAGATTTCACTATTTTGCCTACAAAACCGGTTTTTCAGCTTTCCTTTGTTTCACCCGGCTCGGCTTTGGCCGGCTCTGCAATCGGCACTTTCGGTGCAGGTGCAGTAGGTGCGGCAACTGTTCTGCTGCCCCCCCTCTTAGGAGCCCCTTGAGGTCTCCCGCCACCCCTTGATGACGGGCCGCCCATACGTCTTGGTGGACGGCGACGATGTTGGCTCGGAACAATTTCTTCGCCAAATTTGCCCTTATAAATCCAAACTTTTATTCCAACAGCTCCATATGTCGTCCTTGATGTTGCAATAGCATAATCTACATTGGCGTCCAGCGTATGCAACGGGATACTGCCAAGCTTCTGAGTTTCCTTTCGGGACATCTCAGAACCGCCCAGCCGGCCCGAGCAAATAATCTTAACTCCTTTAGCACCAGCTTGCATTGCATTTTCACAACATTGTTTCATCGTACGTCTGAAGGAAGCCCGCTTGCTTAGCTGCTCAGCAATCATCTCGGCAACCAAGGCAGAGTTAAGCTCGGGATCTTTTATCTCGATGACGTTGACACTTATCTTTCGGGCTGTTAGGTCTTCAAGCTCTTCACGCAGCTTATCGACTTCACCGCCTCTTGGGCCAATAACCACACCAGGGCGAGCACTGTGCAGTGTTACTTTTACTTCGTTGCGAGTCCGGATTATTTCGGTCTTTGCAACCGCGCCTTTGGGCATACGACGATTAAATCTATTGTCCACATAGCGGCGAATCTTCTGATCCTCGACAAGAAAATCCCCGTAATTGGCTTTTGTAGCAAACCATGTGCTCTGCCAACCAAGCGTTATTCCTGTTCTGAAACCTATTGGCGATACTTTCTGGCCCATAATTTCGTATCTCTTATTTCGTTTATACTTGCGTTACTGTTATATGTATATGACAAGCTTTTTTGTGAATAGGATGCGCTCTGCCTCTGTCTTTCGGTATCCATCTTTTTGTACCGATCCGAATTCCTGCATCATCGACCCTGGCAGAACATACATAAAGTTTTTCAACATCAACCTGCCGTTCATCGGCGTCCGCTACAGCGCTTTTCAAAACCTTATCAATCATCGATGCAGCACGTTTTCTGGTGAACTTCAGGATATCCATCGCGTCCTGAACACTCCGACCGACTATCAATTGAGTAACCAAACGGGCTTTGCGAGCCGACATCGGTGCATATCGATAAGACGAACGCCAGTCAGCTATATCATTTACCTCGACAGACAAGGCACTCGCCAGGCGGTTAATATCATCCGCCCTCGGTTCCGGTTTGAACAGACCTTTTTGCCAGTTCCTAATAGCTGCAACTGCTTGCTTTTTATTAAGCCTGGCACCGGTAAGCCTATCGGCCATCTGCCCAATATCCATCTGTCGTTCCCGGCAACGTTCTTTTAACTTCTCAGCACTTAGCATAATTATCTCAAATGTGTCTTTACGAGCAACGGTTCACGCATATTACTTTATCTTCTTACTCGAATGACCCTTAAACGTCCGTGTAGGTGAAAATTCACCTAACTTATGCCCAACCATATCCTCGGTAACAAATACTTTATGAAACATCTTACCATTGTGAACCATAAACGTAAAACCCACGAACTCCGGGACAATCGTACATCTTCTTGCCCAGGTCTTTATAGGCTCGCGAGAACCGTTGTCAATTTGCTTATTGACCTTGCCAAACAGCTTGTCATCAACGTATGGCCCTTTTTTAAGAGATCTTCCCATTTCTCGTATCTCACATAGCGTGCGTTTTTCGCACGACTAAATCATATATTCAGTTGTTTCTGTTTTTTACTTTTACGTCTGCGAATTATTCTCTTGTTACTTGGATTTCGCGGATTTCTGGTTTTCCCGCCTTTTGCAAGCACACCTGTAGGCGAACAGGGATGGCGACCGCCGTTTGCTCTGCCTTCTCCACCACCCATCGGATGAGCGACCGGGTTCATCGCTTTTCCCCTTACGTGCGGCCTGATACCCATATGCCGCTTACGCCCGGCTTTGCCAATGCGTACATTCTGGTG
>DAOUVA010000095.1 GCA_030667885.1 Phycisphaerae bacterium | reverse complement strand
GGTTTTTCTTTGTATTTTTCCAAGTGACATATGGAAGAACCTAAACGTGGTGGCGGGGTTAGGCCCTCAAAAATATTGCTTCTAAGATCATCATCGCCAAAGCAGAGTGGTAAAAGGATCTGAACAGCTTCGAGCAAATTTGATTTGCCGCTGTTGTTTGGTCCAACCAATACATTGAAATCGCAGAGGTTTACTACACAGTTTATAAGGTTCTTATAGCCATCGACTCTTATTTGTTTAAGTTTCATAATTGTGCCCTCAAATAAGCTTAATTATCCTCAAATTGCTCAATATATCGACATTTATTGCACAATTCAATACGAAAATAGGCATAATTAGTTCAAATACATGTGGATTTTTCATCTTTTTCAAGAATTTTCACTATTTTCAGCGAGGACGGCCAGGAGTTTGCCTGCGGTTTCAGGGTTAAGCGAGACCGGGAGCTGGGTATCGGCAGGCTGAGGTTCGTCGGAGGGCTGAGCTTTTCTGCTGGCTGTTAGTATCGGCATAGAGATTATATCGAGGCAGGCTTTTCGGGCGGTCTCGGGCTTGTCGGATTCTGTGAGCTGAATCAGTTTTGCCGCCGCTACGGGGGCGTAACGGGCAATCAAGACATCACTTTGGCGATATGCATCGGTGATGCGCTTCTCGAACTGTTCGGCGAAACTATCTTCATTTCGCCACTGGTTATAAAGCTTACTGCTGAGCTTGTATTTGTCCAGTATTGCCTGCTCGTCAAGCTCGCCTGCGAACAGGTCCTCTATTACGGCAAGCTGTTTTTTTGTCAATTGTTTTGCTCCGGGCATCGTTAGAACCTCCCCATTATACTGTTGATGATCAGGTAGGCGGACATATTAAGGTCCACTCGCATTGAGATATAAATCCGCTTTTTACACTTCGAATACTTTTTAACTTTTTTTGCGTCGCTTTCTGGGGCGGGATTTGATGGCTTTGAAATAGCTCTCTGATTTTCTAACCCCCAATTGACGGGCCCTGGTTTTAATCGATCCGGCGGAACGTTTAAGCCGCTCGGCAAGCTCTGTTGTTAAAGTGTTGGGATAAAGCTTTTTGAGCAGTTTCAAATCCTCCTGGGTCCAATAATTGTATACGTCACTTTTCATCCCGATGTCGTATGCTTTTTGCCGCACGGCCGTTAAAGGCCGATTGAGCCGCTCAGCTATCTTCTTTATGTTTCCTTTGGGGTATAGTTTTTTGAGCAGCTTGATATCATTCTTGGTCCATGACCACGGCCCCTTGATGAGCTTCTTTTTCTTTGCCATTGCGAAACCTCGTGATTTTGACTTTTTCAATTTATGTTACAAAGGCTAACTTCTCTATTCAAAGACAATTTTCAAGAATAAAATCTCTATTGTCAACAATTATTTCATTGTTTTCCTTTACAAAACATGCCGTTTTTTCTTACAGGCAGATTTCGGAGAATTTATAAAGTCCTGAGCTATGTATGTAAGAGCGGCGGCATTTTTCACAGCCTTTGTCCGGTTTTCTTCTACTTCGCTCATTGCGGCCGACAGTGCTTTTGCTACAACCGCCTGCTGTTTGTCGTTTAAGAAGAACACCAGCGGATTTAATATCTGTGATTTGTGATTTTCAACCGCCTTTCGGCAATCGGAAATCGCCAATTCAGTGAGACGCTTAATTTGACTTGACGTTTGGGGCAGAAGTTTTGCCAATTTGGCAGTTCGTCCGTCAAAGGCGGATTTATTCAGCCTTTTGAGCAGTGCCAGCTTCTTATCAAGAACGTCCGAGCCGCCAAGGCGGTTAAGCGTTGCAAGGAGTATGTCAGTATCATCATCGTTAACGTCCCAGACAAGAGCCTCCGCGGTTTTATAGCCAATCTCTCTCAAGGCCCGCCAGCGATGATGGCCGTTAATTACCTGGAAACAGTCCGTTTTTTGCGGGCAAGGGCGAACCACCAGCGGTTCGTATCGGCCGGTCCTTTCTATATTGCGAATCAGCTTTGAAAATTTAGCTTTACTCATTCGGTTAGGATTGTCCGGATGAGCGAGGAGTTTATCAAGTGCTATAGATTGAACCTGGTTAACCATAATAATTAAATATTAAATCGAAACTTTGAAATTTGAAATTGATTCATTGAACCAGATGTAATAGACGGGCTTGGCATTGAGCCTGCTCAATATGAATCTTGTTCGCTCCAACCCTGGCGGCATATTCCGGCGGCGGCCGTAACCCTTGAGAAAACGCTTAATTTCGCGCTCTATAAATTCGTTTTTTTCGTCGTTAAGCCGGGAGAGTCTTCGCTGTACTTTTTGTGGCTCGATAAGATCTTTGTCTTCTATCCCAATGATACTGAGAGCTTCGATGAATTGGGCAAAACGTTGGGAAGGTTTCGATGTAAAAGGTCTCATTCCGGCTTTTTCGAGGAATGGATTGATCCGCCCCATAACCGCCATCGCTTCTATGATCGGCACGTTCATTTCCGGCATAGTCTGCTGTACTAATCTTTTTGCAAGTCCCAATCCGCGAAACCTCGGTTCAATAATAAGTCTGCTGATACAGCGAATGCTCCTGTTAATAAGCTCAAGCTGTGTGTTCCTGTCGAAGCCGGAAAAGAAATTATCCGTAACTGCACCGCGAAGCTCCAGCCTCGGACTCGGCATCGAGTAAACGATGACTCCGATAGTTCTTGTCCGGGCCGGCCCTGCTGATTCATTTCGCAAAACAAAGATTTTCTTGAACGGCCCTGGCCTGGATTCGCGATAGTGATAATGCGCAAGCTGCCTGTAATCATCGAAGCCCCCTGGGACAATCTTTATCTGTTCGCATACCGAGCACTGTTTCATATCTGCCTTTGCCATCCTGGCACAAACTATTACTTATTGCTTTACGTCTTACGATATATTTTATATCCCCCCCTATAATTAGAGCTATGTGCGTATTTGGCACGAAAATTGACGAATTTTTATGCATGCTGATTTCTCTAAGTTCTTATTAGGAAAGGAATAAAAAAATATTAGAAAAATTTTATTTTTGTTTTTAGGAGTGAGCGTTTTTGACTGAAAATTCCCCGTAAAAAGACATGGAAAGAGGGTGTTCTGATCGAATAAAGCCGCGTTATTCCACAAGGTTATAATATGAAAAAAAGCCATTTTTCCTGTAATGTGGCATTTTCCTATATAGGAAATTAGTGAAATATAAGAAAGTATATGCTCCGAGGAATAATTATACCTTCGTGTGAGAGTGCCGCGGGGAAACAGCTTCAAAGAACTGCACAACAGCCAAGGGTATGATATAGGCAGTTTTATTTATGCTCCAGCCAGAGTTTTCGTATTCTTTGATAATGTTCCTGAGTGCTTTGGGCCAGCATGGCTAACGTGTGTTTTGTCTTTGCGCTGTCGGTTTCAATGACTTCAAAATATTTGTTTTCCATCATTGCTTCTTCAAGGCGCAGAGCGGTTGACAAGGCATTTATCAATACAAAATCGGGCTGATCTGCCGTATCGGCCTGTTTGTTCACATATTCGGTCGAACGCTGAATAGCTCCTAACGGAAACCGTTCAACGATAAAATCTTCGGAACTATCTTTAATATCGGTCTGAAGTTTATCTATCCAACGGGCATGCTGAACCTCTTCAAGGGATAATTCGCTCCAAAAGCCTTTGTATTCCCGGAATTTCAAGGCATATCGTTCATACAAGCGAGCAAGCGACTGTTCATGTTCTTTCATGGCTTCTAAAATTACTTCCGGTGCTATTGCTATATTCATAATCCTGCTCTTTTCCTAATGATTTTAGTTAAACTAAATACGAGCCCTATTGTTCATTTTTTTTACTACATCAATCATATAATCGGTAATTGAGCGACATGAAATAAGTGCTTGTGAGCTATTATACGACAAAATAGGCAACCTTAAGAAAAGATACAGACCTGTATGCCGTGCTTGTATTACGTGGTTAGGCACCCTATATTGAAAGTGGATAAGGGTTCTCATAGGAACTTATAGAACAGACAAATCCGCCTGTTATTGCTGCAATCATCACCCCCAAAGTTAATTATCAGTATTATTATGGCCGAATCCGAAAGAACCGGGTATAATTACGGTTTTGATTATTAAAAATCAAAAGCTTGAATATTCAGAGTAGATTTGATACTTTATCGGAAATTAAGTTTCAGTCCCGATGTTTCGGGGGTGTTTAGAAGGTAACAGATTTTAATTTTTGTCTGTATGAAAATGTGTTCTTAAGATGAATCAGAAAGGGCTCAAGAATGAAAGGATTTCTGTCATTTGTAGTTTTAGCCGCTTTATTATACTGCCTTACCGGCTGCGCTCAGTACTGGTACCAGGAAGGCAAAACTTATAGGCAGTGCGCAGACGATCTGAGTGAATGTCGAGAAGAACTGATCAAATACGCAGACTTAAACTCAATAAGCATTGGCGGGCACGAGTCCAAATTCATTGAAGAGTGCATGACGGAAAAAGGATACAAACCAGTTACCGAGGACAATCTGCCTTTAAGAGTTAAACGCAAAGATCCACCCAAGTGGTATATGCGTGGTGTAGCCGGGACCCTTGAGGAATAATATATCAATTACAAACCAAACGCTGACACCAAAAGATAACAATATAAACACCACTCGTATCCGGTATTAAAATATAATCCCGGGACGGTATCAATTTACACAAACAGATTCATCGCCCGCTTTTGCGTTTTTTGCAACGCCATATCATAATTGCCCTGCCTTAATCGCTTTTGGTCTATAATCCAGCTCTTTTTTTAGTAGTGAGATAAAGACGGCGGCGGGGTTTCTTCCGAGGCTTGCCTCTTTGGCGTAGTCCAGGGCCCTGCCGAAGATTTGCTCATTGAATTTACCCGTCGCACAGCCGGCCATAAGCCAGCTTGTAATATTGCAAAAGCAAGTACGGTCGGATTGATTTCTCGGATTGATAATGCTCTTCAGTGCCTCGTTGAAATGCAGGGCTTGAATCTGCGTATCCTTATCAGGGCGTGGTCGAACCGAAGTCGAAACCGCAGAAGATTGCTCTGTCGTATTCGAATACGAAGAATTTTTACTTTCCTTTTCGATTACGTTTCCTTTCGTTTCCTTAGCTATTACTGTGCTATGGCTGTGCCATCTCTTATCGGCACCCTTAAGTCCTGCTTTACTCTTGGCTTGTATGAATTTCCTTGCTCTTGTTAATTCTTTTGTTACACGTTTATGTTTAATCACACCGCCGCGTGTCTGAAACTTTTTTGAAATGTTTTGCCAGATTTTTTCAAATGCTTTAGGAGTTTTGTTGCTGAGCTTACTTAATACGGGAATATCAAGCTGGCATTTACCGTTGTTGCAATAAAGAAGCAGAATCAAAGTAAAATAAGCTCCTCTTTGCTCCAACGTCATTGCATTAAAGTCCATGTCTGTCAAAAACGCCTCAGATTCCAGTTGAACGTACTTTATTTTCATTTTCGTGCCCTCTTATAGATAACTTCGGTTGTTCCCGATAGTTCGGTGGCTATCAGAACATCCGGCGACAAATCGAGCAGTATGTCATTGTGGCTGGAGGCCAGAATGAATGTGGTTCCGGTGCGTTTGGCAAATTTGTAAATGTTGTATGAAATCACAGCAGCGGTAATTCGATCCAGTTCGGAGGAGAATTCGTCGGCGAAGATGAATTTTTTATTCGCAGCTAATGCCATTGCCAGGCGGAAGCGGTACTTTTGGCCGTCGCTGAGATTCCGTGGCTGATTCAGGATACAAAAACAATCGTTCAGGCCGGCGGTGCTGAGCATTTTAAGGCTATCCAGTAAATCGCCATCGATACAATCGATAAGCGTTTTGTCTTTCGGCAGCTTTATTCTGTCAAGGTTCACTCTATCCGAGGGAGGAATGGATTTTTCCAGTTCTCTCAGCAGTACGCTTTTGCCGGCCCCCGACGGGCCTGAGATATAGACTATATCACCAGTGTTGATTTGAAGCTGACAGCTATAAACGGCTTTCCTTTCAGTCAATCTGTCGATTGAGAGCCCGAACATTCTGCAAACTAAAGCGACCTTATCAGTAATTGTCCCCTGCCAGTTGAAACTTTTTGAAACATTGTATTTCGGCATAATTCGTACCTCTTATTTTGTGTTGGCGTATCCACATTCTTTCAGGATGCTGTTTATTTTTTTTATGGTTTCATCAACGTGATAACGACTGCGACGTCGCTTTAAGGCAATTTTTCTTATCGACAGACCCGCCAGGAAGTAGTCCTTTGCGATGGCCATCTGTTGTTTGTTAAATTTGCGACGGTTGCGAAGGCAGGCTATATATATTCCATCCAACATCCGCTTTGTCAGTCCATTTATTCTTCGAGCAATACTTGTCCGGCACAGACCGGTCAACTGAGATATCTGATAAGTGTTGTTTCCGTTCTCCAGATACACTGTCATCAGGAGCTTGTCTTCTGCATCGAGGTGACTGAGCCTGCTGCGCAGCAAGTCAATTTGGGCCCGATTCTTATTTTTGTTATCAAGATTTTTTTGTGAAATATTTGAGTGAATTCTTTTCATCGCTTAGCCCCCTCTATACCCAGATATTAGTATTAAAGGCATTGTTTTAATCTCTCTAAGCCGATATGATGTTATATACTTACTTAACATAATGCGTATTTTAACTTATCGGTTAACTTTGTCAAGCCTTTTGTATTCTTTTTTATGAATTTTTACAAATATTAAGCAAATATCTAACATTTTAAGCTTGTGCCCTCTTCTTAAAATTTATGTTAGGGCTTGAATTACTCGAATTTCCTGAGATTATATGGGTGTTTTGAGTGATAATATTGGACTATTGTTAGTGTCAAGGGTGCAGAGATGAACGGTATAGGTGATAACTATCAGCAAGAAACAAAGTATGAGCCAGACAGGATGCCAGGACATCGTTTGGTCTGGGAGTCTAAGCCGGATGTATATAAGGAATATCCGGAGGTACAAAAGATTGAGCTTGCGACTTTTGAGCCAAGCCAGCCGATGAGCCTAGACCGAGCCTTGAGGCAGAGAAAGAGTATCCGTGATTTTCAGGCCAAGGCGATTAGCCAGGGCCGGCTTTCATATTTGCTCTGGGCATCGACGGGTATCCAGCGAATCGAGGAAGGATATGCATTTCGCACGGTCCCATCGGCGGGAGCGCTTTATCCGATAGAGACCTATGTGGTTGTGAATAACGTAAGGAAGCTTCAGGCCGGTGTTTATCATTACTCTGTGAGAAATCATCAGCTTGAGCAAATAAAGCTGGGCGAATTTCAGCAGGCAATCGCAGCGGCGGCTTTGGGGCAGGAGATGTGCGCATCAGCGGCGGCGGTTTTCGTATGGTCGGCTGTTTTCGAGCGGTGCAAATGGAAGTACGGCCAGCGGGCGTACAGATATATGTACCTTGACGCCGGGCATATCGCGGAGAATCTGGCATTGGCGGCTGTGAGTATCAATCTCGGCAGTTGCGAGATCGGGGCTTTATATGATGACCATGTAAACGCGATTGTCGGTATTGACGGGACGGAAGAAAGTGTGCTTTGTATGGCTGTGGTAGGGATTCCAGCCTGAGTTTGCCGCGGACTCGATATTAAAAATCGGAAATAGATTTATGCGTGATATTGATGAGCTGTTTACGGCGTTAGGGCGGTCGAAATTTCGCAGCCGGTTTCGGCTTTCCGGCAAAGATGCGGAGTATTTTAAGCAGAAGGGCATGGTGACAATCCTTGAGCACGCCCGGGATTTTGTTGTGAGGCGACTTGCGGAGGCGAATCCGGTAAACGACGGCAAGCAGACGCCGATGAGAAACCATCCGGTCTTTATCGCACAGCACGCAACCGGCACCTGCTGCCGCAAGTGTCTTCAAAAGTGGCATTGTATCCCCATGGGTCAATCGCTGACAGAAGAACAGATAGATTACATAATCGAAGTTTTGAAACGCTGGTTTTCCGGACAGGGCATTTAAGAGCCGGTCTTGTTTCGAGAAAGACTTTGCCGATATTATCTGGAAAAAAAGTTTTGCATTTGCTTTTCCGGCAGTTATACTAACCATCCAGAATGAACTGCATTTTGCACAAAGGAGCAAAATGGTATTTAAAAGGATTTTTGCCAAAGGCAGGGGGTAACAAAGATTATGTCGGGAAGGAGTCCTGAGGTAGTAGTAATCGGCGGCACTTATATTGATATGGATATAAGGTGCGGCCAAATTCCATCAGCCGGACAGAGCGTTATCGGCTCAGAACTTTCATACACACTCACCGGACCGGGACCGATCCAGGCTGTTGAAGCCGCTTTGTGCGGGTGTAATGTGCATCTTGTAAGCAAAGTCGGCGGCGATTCGTTTGCGCAGACGGTCAAGACGATTCTGATTGAGTCCAATGTCGATACGGAATTTATCTATACCGCTAAGGCCAAAAACACGGGCGTGGTAGTAACACTTGTTAATTCCGAAGGTGAAAACGCCGTGTGTTACTGCAGCGGCGCCAACAGCGCTTTAACTTCAGAGGACATTGAGGCGGCAGAGCAGATTATCTCGGAAGCCGATGTTTGCCTGATTCACGGCAAAATGCAGCAGGAAGCAATCATAACGGCCGTTCGCTGCGCCATGGTACACGGGACAAAGGTCATCCTTAATCCCGCAGCACCGTTAGAGCAGCAAGGCCAGGAAGGCGGGGACCTGCCGGCCGATTACTTTACAGTTGATATTCTGCTTTCCAATCTTTATGAAGCGGCGGAGATTGTTGACCAATCTGCGGCCAATGTTCGTACCGCCAAGCTGATCGGCTCGGACCTTGTTGCCCGCGGGGTAGGCTCTGCCGTGATAACAATGGGCAGGCGCGGCTCTATGGTTGTCGATAGAAGCGGCGCCGACCAGATCGCCGGTTATGAGGTGGAGCTTGTTGACCAGGCCGGCAGCGGAGATGCGTTTGCAGGGGCGCTGGCCGCTTACTACGCGGTAGAGAACGATGTAAGAGGGGCGGTCGAATTCGCATCTGCGGCAGGGGCTCTGGCCTGCACAAAATTCGGTTCGATAGAGGCACTGCCGACAAAAGCCGATATTATCGAGCTGCTGCAAAAAGAAGAAGACGAACAGACCGAGTAACAATACAATCAGACGGCCGATTCTTCTAAATAAATTCCTGACTGCACATTCCATCTTCCCAATTCTATATCCGCAGCAAGTGTAGATTTTCGGGGTGATTTTCGGCCAAAAACGCTCACAGTTAAAAACAAAAATCAAAATTTTCATAAATTTTTTTATTCATTTCCCCACAAGCACTTACGTAAAAAGCTCCCTTTAAAAATCCCACAATTTTCGGCCAAATGTGCACACTGCTCTAATTATAGGAGCGTTGATGTTTGACGTATGAAACCGGATGCTCGAAAGAGAATCGATAATGAGGAGTTGTAAAAAATGGGATTTGAACTTGATATCTTTCAGGATGAACAACTCGAAGCCGACTACATTGAGTGGCTCGTTGATGAACAGTCTGTCGATGTTCGAGGACACTTTGAGAAGCTGTGGGAATATTACGCGAACCCGCGGATGGAGATGAACGGCACAGGCGCCCGAGGGCAAAAGATAAACGAATCAGGGCGGTGTTACGTGCAGGCACAGGAGTATGGGCTGCCTGTAAGAATAACCGGTCTTATACACAGCGGGCAGGTTGGCGTCTTCGGCTCACGCAGTGCCCGCGATGTGCAGCGAAAAGAAGTAGTAATTGAAAATGATGTCGCGTGGCGTATAAACGCGGCAGTGGATTTTTTATTCGGCAAGCCGATTAGTTTTGTTTCGAAATCGCCGGACGGCCAAAAAAGTGCAGAAATTGAAATGATATTAAAGGCACTATTTGCGGCCAACGGTGCTATCGGATTTTTCCAGGATATGGCGGTGCTCGGAAGTGTTTATGGTTTTGTCGATTGTTTCGTCAGGCCTGGCGAAGAAATTATCGAATGCATTTCCTCTTCCTCTCAAACCCACTCACCAGCTTGCGGTAAAACCGGAGCAATCGAAGATGTGCTGAGATTGGCACAGACAATCGACCTCGAATTGATTGAAGCACCAAGAGCACTGCCCGTCCTGGATGAAAATGACTACAAAAAGACAAGATATTATGTGCAGCACTTTTATCAGAAGAAAAACTCGCTGAGCAGGAAAAGCTCGTTTCTATCAAGAATATTGTCCGGCGGCAAGCAAAGCAGCAAAAGCCGGCAAATAGTTGCGGTGACGGAGATTGCCTCTGCTGATGCCTGGCAGAGATACGAAGATAAACAGCTTGTTGCAGAGGCGCAAATGCCGTGGGGCTTTCTGCCGGTGGTGCATATCCAGAACATCGCTCAGCCATACTACTATGAGGGGCTAAGCGATGTCGAGCCGCTGATACCTTTGCAGGACGAGCTGAATACCAGGTTGAGTGACAGGGCGAGCAGGATTACGTTTCAGTCGTTCAAGATGTATCTGGGCAAAGGGATAGAGGGCTTTGAGGACAAGCCCATCTCGCCAGGCAGGATGTGGTACACGGACAATCCTGAGGAGACTATCGAAGAGTTCGGGGGAGATATTGCAACGCCCAGCGAGGGGCTGCACATCGCTGAAATC
>DAOUVA010000009.1 GCA_030667885.1 Phycisphaerae bacterium | reverse complement strand
GGCGGCATGAGCGGCGGCATGGGCGGCATGAGCGGCGGCATGGGCGGCGGCATGGGCGGCATGAGCGGCGGCATGGGCGGCGGCATGGGCGGCATGAGCGGCGGCATGGGCGGCATGAGCGGCGGCATGGGCGGCGGCATGATGGGCGGCCAGGGCGGCATGATGCAGGCGCAGAGTCTTGTGCAGCTTGTTCAGGAGACTATCGAGCCGGATAGCTGGTTTGATCTCAGTGACACGGGTGAGGGAACAATAATGACTTACCCACAGCAGTCGCCAATGAAACTTGCCGTGATGCAGACGCACGAAGTTCATGTGGAAATAGGAAAGCTGTTGAATGCGTTGCGTAAATCGCTTGGAAATCAGGTTGCAGTCGAGGCCGTATTCCTGGTGGTAAGCGAGAATTACCTCGAAGATATCGGGCTGGATGTAGATTTTTCACTTAACCTTGGCAGTAAATGGGGTCAGCTTAATTTCGAACAAGGCTCTGCAGCCAGTACGGCAACGGATGCCTCAACAAAGGTCGGCGGCAGTCTGGGTGGTATTGAAGCGGCCGCCACAGTTAGCGGAGGTTATGGTTCGATACTTGACGATTTACAGGTTTCGTTCCTTCTTCGAGCGGTTCAGGCTCATACGGACTCTAAGGCTATAGTTGCTCCTAAATCTACAGTTTTGAGCGGAGAGTCTTCGGCATTCTCTGTTCAGGACTTAATTTCGTATGCACTACCGCCCAACACTCAAAGCACCACAACAGGGATTGGTGTCGGTACCGGTGCTACGACATCTGGCGCACAACAACAGATAGGTTACATATCAGTCGGTAGTATGCTCAGTGTTACTCCGACTATTTCTCATAATAAGAAATATGTATTGCTGAATATAGTTACTACCCTGACGGACCTGATAAGATTGAGAACACATCAGGTTGAACAGGTCGTAACAACAGGCACGACAGCGTCAACCGAGCAATACGAAGTAGTTGTTCCCGAGACGGAAACGTCGAGTGTCATGACTCGCGTGAGTATCCCCGACGGCGGGACATTGCTGTTAGGCGGACAGAAGATAACATCAGAAATTGAAAAGGAAACGGGTGTCCCGATATTGAGCAAGATACCTATCCTTGGCAGGCTGTTTAGTAACCGCAGCATAATAAGAGACCAAAAGATATTGCTGATATTAGTAAAGCCGATCATCATGCTGCAGGAGGAAGATGAAGCAAAGGCCATTGCCGGGATGGAAACCGACTTTTAACCTTTGTAGTAGTTGCAGGGTTTTTAGTGATAGTTTCCACATTTTTGCAGGGCCAGATTTATAATGATATTGCTTGTGGAGCACCTTGCTGAAAAAACGTTACATTTGGTATCAACAGCGGCACTTATGTTGCCTAAGCTGATTAATTATCCAAAATACTTACAGTTTAAGGAATGATAAACGAAAGTTTAGAATCGGAATAATGAAGCAGCACATTTTGATTAGCGCATTGATATTGTTGTCCATAGCAGGTTTTGCATGGGCAGATAATTTGCCGGGTTTAGGGTTTGATTACTCATCCGAAAATGATCTCGCGGCTTATAAGCAGGGCGAACTGATAGTTCGTTTTGCAGACGTGGATGCATTTTCCCAGTTGGCTGATGGTCCTCTGTTAATGGGGCCTCTGACAACTCAGGCGGTCAAGGGGGCGATTTCAGATTTCATCCTTACCGGGACAGAGATAGAAAAAGAATATGGTGGGGTTGCGCCTGGCCTTGCTGTCGTACGTCTGCCTGAGGGCACGACGGTTGGGGAGGCTTTTGTCCGTTTCAACCAGTCGGCCAACGTTTTGTACGCAGAGCCGAACTATAAGTATAAATTGTTTGTCGTTCCCAACGATCCTATGTTTCCCGATTTGTGGGGATTTGACAACACAGGCCAAACCGGTGGAACTGAAGATGCCGATATTGACGCACCTGAGGGCTGGGACCTTGAGACCGGCAACCCGGAGGTAATCATAGCCGTTGCGGATACAGGAATAGACTATACTCATCCTGACCTGGCGGATAATATATGGGTTAACGACGCTGAAATGCGAGGTGTCCCAGATGTTGACGACGATAATAATGGCTATATAGATGATATTTATGGTTATGATTTTGCCGGTGACGTTGCATCAGACCCCGGAGATGCTGACAGCGACCCTCTTGATAATCATTTTCACGGTACCCACGTGTCGGGTGTGATCGGAGCGGTTGGTAATAATGGTAAAGGCGTTGTCGGTGTTTGTTGGAACGTCAAGATAATGGCATTGAAAGTCTTCGCAGACGATTATCGTGTAGAGCCAGAGGTTTTTACCAGTGACGCTGTTGAAGCTATTCAATATGCCATTGCTAATGGTGCTAAAGTTATCAACGCCTCCTGGGGAGGTAATTTTTTCTCGCAGTCTCTCTATGATGCTATCAAAGAAGCCGGAGATGCAGGGGTGCTTTTCGTAGCCGCGGCAGGTAACGATTTTGGCAGCGATAATGACGAGATTCCTGTCTATCCTACAAGCTTTGACCTGGATAATATCATTTCTGTTATGTCATCGGACCCCAATGACCAGAGGTCGGATTTCTCCAATTTTGGAGCGACAACAGTTGATATTGCCGAGCCGGGTACGGATATTCTGAGTACATCTCCAACTACTCAAAATTTTGCGATGCTCGTATTTGGCGTGCCGGCGAATTACGCAACCTTAAGCGGGACATCGTTATCCGCTCCATATGCATCAGGAGCTTGTGCACTGATTTGGTCGCAGTACCCAACACTGGCACATAGCACTGTAAAGGGCATTCTCCTGAAGGCGGTTGACCCGATATTTACGTCACCCCGTCTTAATCTTTCCGGTGGACGTATTAATTTGCATAAAGTATTAACATTAGTCCCCCAGGGAAAAGCAGGGAAAGTTCTCAACAGCAAAGATGATCCCACGGATTCATCCAATCTTTATCCCACCATCCAGGCCGCTATAGACGATGCCAATGACGGTGACGTGCTGATTGCAGAGTCCAATTCGCTGTTCCTGGAGATTATTGACTTTAAGGGTAAAGCGATAACGCTTCGAAGTGGTGATATTACAAATCCTGACGATCCTGATATTAGTCCGGAAGACACATTGCTTTTAGGCATATTGAATGAGGATTCCGTAGTAACATTCCAGAATAATGAAGGCCCTGATACTGTTATCCAAGGCTTTACAATCAGTTGGGGAAGTGCCGATTACGGCGGCGGCATCAGGTGCTTCAGAGCATCACCGACGATTTCAGACTGTATTATAAACAATAATTTCGCGAATTTTTATGGCGCCGGTATCGATTTAGTTGAGAGTTCAGCGACAATCAAAAACTGTACGATTATCGACAACCGAACGTCATCCATCACCGGTATAGGCGGTGGAGTGAATTGTGAGCAGTCTTCGCCGACAATTACCGACTGTATTATAAGCAATAATTTCGCTAATAACGTCGGTGGCGGTATAGCTTGTTATGACTCGGATCCATCTATCCTAAATTGTGTAATTTCAAACAATTCGGCAATTCATCTTGGCGGCGGAATCAATCTGGAATACTCATCGCCGACGATTACCAATTGTACTATTGTCGTTGATGATCCCAATTCCACGAAAGACGGTGGTATCTTTGCCCTTCATGATTCTTCGCCGGTAATAACCAACTGTATCCTATGGGGTAACGGTGACGATTTGTACAACTGTTCGGCTACATACTCCAACATTGAGGATAATGACAGGGGTATCGGCAATATTCATTTGGACCCGCTCTTTACGACAGGCCCATTGAGCAACTACTATCTTAATCAAACTGCTGCCGGACAGCTTGGCAGTGACAGTCCTTGTGTGGATGCGGGCGACCCGGATAGCGATATTAGTCTTCAGATATATACGACCAGGACGGATGGAGTTACCGATGCAGGCATCATCGATATAGGTGCTCATTTTACTGCTTTGCCGGCCGTGCTTGTACAGTTGAATGTTACTGTTGTAGATGCGAATGAACCCGTTGACCCGAACCTGGCTAAGGGTCGTGTCGAACCTGAAAGTGGAGCATTTCGGCAGTACGAAGTAGTTCTGCTCGACGCATATCCTGATGAGGGTTATCGAGTCAAGGCCTGGACAGGAACCGATGATGATTCATTAACGGGTAACAGTAACCAAGTTACTATGCTTGCCGATACAAGTGTAACGATTGAATTCGAACAGGTTCCACTTTATCAATTACGTACAGAAATTATCGGCGGCAATGGAACAATATCACCCTATCACAAAAGAGGTGAATATTACCCCGAAGGCAAGGTAGTAACGCTTATCGCAGCACCGGACCAGACCTATATTGTTGACCGATGGGCCGGTACGGATGATGATACATCATGGTCTAATACAAATATTATAACGATGGACTCTGATAAGGATGTTACTGTAATATTCCGGCAGCCAAAGAGTCTGCTTGTGCCCGGACAATATCCGAGCATTGGTGCTGCAATCGATGCTTCCTATGACCACGGCGACAAAATCGTCGTTTCGGCCGGCACTTATTTCGGCGGCTATGATTTTCAGGGAAAGGCAATTACTATCGCCAGTGAACATCCGGATGACCCTGAATCTGTTGCTAAAACAATTATACAAACTTTCGGTGGTCCCGCCTTTATCTTCCAAAGTGGCGAAGGCCACGACTCCGTCGTAGATGGTTTCACTATCAGAGGCCAGGGTAGTCAACAGCCTTTGTTAGTATTCGGTCGTATGCCACTCGCCGATGGCGTGGGAACCCCCGGCGAGCCCGCTCTCGGTGGAGCAATAACCTGTCTTAACGGCAGTAGTCCAACTCTGTCTCATCTGGTCATCGAAGACGTTGTAGCTCAAGGTAGGAACGGTGAGAACAATGCTGTTATCAATCCCGATCCTGATCCAGCCCCGGATCCATTGGATCCGCTGGATCCACTCGATCCGCCGGCAGCACCTCCTATACCGGATCCGAGCGACCCGAACCATTGGGCTCCGAACGACCCGAACAGACCTGATATGCCAGATCCCGACGATCCCAATGCAGCGGCAGAGGCAGTAGCAGATGGTTTCACCGGTGCGGATGGCGAACCAGGTGCGCCCGGTGAGCCTGGTGCGGCCGGTGCTGATGGTATGGCCGGTTTGCCCGGTGGCGATGGTGGTGTTGCCTATGGAGGCGCGATGTATTTCGATGCCGATAGTTCTCCAATCATTCTGAATTGCAAAATTATCAACTGTGCGGCCATCGGCGGCGATGGTGGTTATGGAGGGGCAGGTCAGAGCGGTCAGGATGGTCAGGGTGGTCAACCCGGCCAGGAAGGTCAAGCCGGCCAGGACGGCGGCGAGGGCTTGAACGACGGTGCGCAGGGAGCAGGCGGTAACGGCGGAGTAGGTGGCGACGGCGGCGTGGGCGGTAATGGTGGTAGAGCTGGCGACGGCGGAAAAGGCGGCGAAGGCGGCGAAGCTTTAGGCGGCGCGATATATTTTGGTCCCAATTGCCGTCCGACGATACGATTTCTTGAAATTTTGAACTGCTCGACACGGCAGGGACTTGGCAACTATGGCGGAGATGGCGGCAACGGCGGTAATGCCGGCGTTGGCGCAGCATTTGCCGACGGCGGAGGCGGTGGCGGCGGTGAGACCGACGGCGCAGACGGCGGAGCAGGTGTGGATGGCGGCGGCGGTACCGGCGGTGACGGCGGTTTCGGCGGCAATATGGGTGTAAACGGCCAAAGGTCGTGGGCAGGTGCCATATATTACGGAGAGGGCTGCGAGGTCGAAATCTCGGATGCAATTATTAGTGACAGCGCTGCTGAAACGATTGTTCTGTTTTATACTTATGGTGGCGGTGACGGCGGTGACGGCGGCTTAGGCGGTGACGGCGAAGGAGATGGCGCAGCTGGTGACGGCGGCATAGGCGGTGACGGTGGTTCAGGCGGTCCGCCTCAAATAATTATCCCTGATGAAGAGGATGACCCACAAGACGAAGACGATCCAAATAACGCACCAAATATAGGTCCCGGCGATGGAGGCGTTGGAGGTGAAGGCGGTGACGGCGGAGCAGCCGGCGCGGATGGCTTGAATGGTTTTACAATGATCAGTTTCACGCCGAGCTACGGAGGCGCTAATTACTACGAAAACGATTGCAAAGTCAAAATTACGGACAGCACGATAAGCAACAGCGCTTCAAGGCAAGTGGACGGCAGCGGCCAGGACGGCGGCGGCGAATTTTATGAGAGTGGATGCGAGGTCCTGCTTAATAACTGTCAATACATAGGTAACCTTGCCGGCTCCGGTGGAAGTGGAGGAGCTCAGTACTTTAGCAATTTCTGCTCGGTGGAGATTATTGACTGTAACTATGTCGGTAACTCTTCCGGAGACGACGGAGGTGGATTATACTGGCCGTCAGATTGCTCAATCGATATCAAGGACAGCGATTTCATTGGCAATTCGACTATTGGGACTTATAGTTCCGGTGGTGCAATATACGGTGGTGGAATATGGGACCTGGACAGCGGGAAGTGGTACAACGGCAGCGAGATAGCCATTGGCAACAGTTACTTTAGTAATAATGAATCGGCATTCGGAGGCGCTCTGTACTGGTACGGTGAGGGCGCTGAGATATCGATTTTGGACTCGGTAATCATTAATAATGTTGCTGAGCACGGTGGTGGTATGTACTGGAGCAGCGGGACACCGGTGATTACAGGCTGCAGTATTATGGGTAATAGAGCCAGAACACGCCAGATCGCGCCTGAGCTTAGTTCCTTCGGTACAGAAAAGCCATTCGGCGGCGGCGGCGGAATGTTCTGCTGGTCTTCTGAGGCAATAATTGAAGATTGCTTTATAACCGGCAATTCGTCAGCCGGCTCCGGCGGCGGTGTGTATTTCGGTGGTGACCCAAGCGTGCCGATTCTTAAAAACTGTCTGGTTAAAGGGAACTCGGCCGTTCTGGACGGTGGTGGTATTATTTCTTACTGGCTTACTACACCAACGATCACCAATTGTACAATTGTTAATAACAGTGCGAATGACCCTGCTAATAATAAGCATGGACGAGGAGGCGGGTTGTCCTGCTCTTATCAAAGCCATACGACTCTTATTAATAGTATCCTCTGGGACAATGTCGGCACTCACGGCAACCAGATATCTGTCGGCAGCGATGATGAGCCAATCTATTTAGACAGGCCTGCGGCCCTTACAGTTTCTTATTGTGATATCCAGGGAGGGCGGGATTCTGAAGCAATCTATATTGAGCCGGGACGCATCCTCAACTGGCTTGACGGTAATATTGATGCTGATCCGCTCTTTGTTGCATCGCACCACAGCCTCAGCCAAATAGCAGCCGGGCAGGGCGTGGATAGTCCCTGTGTCGATGCAGGCAGTGGTTCGGTGATTGCTCTTGGCCTGGAAGATTTTACTACTCGTTCCGATGGTGTCCCTGACACCGGGCAGGTCGATATAGGCTTGCATTATGCCATCGGCGAAGGTAAATATCGCTTGATTGTAAATACAGTCGGCGAGAACGGTACAGTTGAGCCGAGCGGCGGGACCTTCGAGAAGTTCTCTGTAGTTAAGCTGTATGCGACAGTGGATCCGGGCTATCGGGTCAAATGGGTAGGCACCGATGATGATGGCTCTGTTGCTCATAGCAATACCGTGACAATGGATTCGAACAAGACTATTACCGTTGAGTTTATGAGGTCTGCCGGCAGGACAGTTACTGTGCCTGGTAACTACCCGACAATCCAGGACGCGGTCAATGCCGCCAAAGATGGCGATACGATAGTGGTTGAACCAGGCACATATTTCGGGGGATATCAAGGTATCTCACTTTTGGTGGACAAGGCTGTTACTATTACTTCAAGAAATCCCGACGATCCCAACAGCGTCGCGGCAACTATTATCGATGGGTACGGAAGTATCAATGATGTTGCTAATCTTGGTGTCTGGTTTACATCTAACACAGATTCCAGGACGGTCCTTAACGGCATAACGATACAGAACTGCGGTGGCCTTATTGAGGACGGTGACGATGGTGACAGGGATGCAAATCATCCTAACGGTGAGGACGGCGGCAGTTTCGAAGGTGCTGCAATCCACATCGAAAATGGAGCGAGTCCCATTATCAAAAACTGCATAATAAGAAACAATTACCTTGAGGCAGGTAACGGCGGCAACGGCGTAGGTGCTGAAGGGGACGATCCGATTCTCAATGCAGGCCGAGGCGGCTGGAGCGGCTGGGCGCACGGCGGAGCTATATGGTGCGGTCCGGACAGCAGTCCCAAGTTTATAAACTGCATAATCGAAAACAATACAGCCCTCGGCGGCAACGGCGGCAACGGCGGCGACGGCGGCGGTGAAAATGAAGGCTACGCTAACTACGGAGGAAACTGGAGCCGGTCTAATGCAATTAATTATGACCCGGATAGTTCTCTCATCGAGTTTGCCGAACAATTGTGGGAAGTCTGGGATTGGGACGATGCATTTTACTACGCGACTATTTATGATGTCAACATGGTCTCTTATTTCGGCGATTACCGATGGTACTCCGGATATGGCGGAGGCGCATATTGTGACATCGGAAGTAATGTTACTTTTGTAAACTGTGAAATCAGAGGGAACCGTACTCAGGGCGGGATGAGTGGAATTGGCGGTGCAATTGCCGGTTCAGAAAGGAATCTGGAGCCCCTGGTTTCCTTTGAGATACCGAGTTTCGGAGCCGGTGTTTATTGTGCGGCTGAGTCTATAGTAACTTTCAGGGATTGTACATTTGAAGATAATATTGCTTCAGGACTTCCGGCAGGAGTTACTGATCCTAATCATAGTCTTGATCCATATCTCGGCTATGGAGGCGGAGTATGTGCTGAGAACAGCGCTGCTATTGTGTTTGTTGACTGTAACTTTGTTGACAATCGAGCCGATTCCGGTGGTGGAATATATACGGATGAATCAAATGTGACAATCGTCGACTGCAATATTGCTTCCAATGAAGCACTTCGTGGCGGTGGTTTCGTCGGAGTTGACGGCTTGATAAATATATTGAGCAGCAGCATTACCAATAACAGGGCGATTGGCGATGTTAATGATCCCAATGATGCTAGTATTCTCACAAACGGTGCCGGCTTATATTGCTGGTTGGGTGGTATCAACATCCAGGATTGTAACATCAGCGGCAATATAGCTGGTTTTTCAGGAGGTGGTGTGTATCTGCGTGATGTGAATACCGCATCATTGGTCAATAACTTGATTATCAACAACGGGGCCAGCAGAGATGGTGGTGGTGTCTCGGCCAACTGGTATACCAATTCGGTCATTTCCAACTGCACATTTGCCGGAAATGCCACTTCGGGCGTCCTCGGAGAGCCCAATAATACCGGTTACGGCGGTGGACTTTACAATTCATACGAGAGTAACAGTGTCGTTAAGAACAGCATCTTCTGGAACAATTTTGCCCTGAAAGGTGACGCAATTGCAGTTGGAGGCGGTTTCGAGTTTGACGAACGGTGCGCAATGCTTACCATTTCTTACAGCGGGGTCAAGGATGGGCGATCTGGAGTTTGGGTTGACGATGGCTGTACTATCAACTGGGGTGATGGGAACATCGACGCAGATCCAATATTTGTCGAAGGCCCGCTTGGTAGGTACTATCTAAGTCAGACCAGTGCCGGTCAAGGCCAGAACAGTCCCTATGTTGATGCCGGCAGTGATTATTCAAGCTATGTTGGTATGTTGGGACATACGACACGTACAGACGAAAAATCCGACGCAGGTCGTGTAGATATAGGCTACCATCATCCGGGAGCGGAACCATGCAGATTGTGTGACCTTGTGCTGGATGGTATGATTAATTTCCGTGATTTTGCGGTACTTGCAGATAGATGGCTTGCGGATGGTTGTTCAGAAGGGGATGGCTGGTGCAATGGAGCAGATTTGACATCAGATACGTATGTTGATATGAGGGATATAGCATTCCTGGCTGACTGCTGGCTTGTCGAAGATACGGTCGCTCCGATGCCGAATCCAAGTAAATGGGAAACAGAGCCTTATTTAAGCTCTGCAGGATCAATCACGATGACTGCTGAGATTGCTACCGATGCCTGGGGCTGGGATGTTGAGTATTACTTCGAAAATATCAGTGAAGACGGCGGTAATGACAGCGGCTGGCAGCTTAGCCCGACATATACCGATGGAGGTCTTACGGCCGGTGTCCAATACGGCTACAGAGTAAAAGCACGAGATGGTGTGGGTAATGAAACGGAGTGGTCTGAAGTCCGCTATGCAGGCTTAGACAGCACACCTCCGGCACCTGCTCCTTACATTGAAACCATATTTGCTGTTTCGGAGACCTCGGTTTCGATGACATCGTCAGTTTCCATTGATGAAAGTGAAGTGGAGTATTATTTCGAGAGCACATCTGCTGGTGGGCACGATAGCGGCTGGCAGGATGATCCGAATTATATAGACGTTCTTCTTGACCCCAATACAGAATACTCTTACAGGGTCAAAGCCAGAGATAAATCCCCTTATCAGAACGAAACCGATTGGTCAGCGACAGTTACTGTTAGAACTTTAGCTTCTCAGGATCTAATTGCTCCGACGCCTGATCCAATGACGTGGGATCCGACTCTGGACCCGAATGGTTATGATGGGACGCCGCGGGAGATTTTGATTGATCCCAACGCACTTTACGGTTATGGGGCCACGATGACAGCTTCTGTGGCCACTGATGCCGGTGGCGGCCCTGTTGAGTATTTCTTCGAGTGTACAACCAGTTCCGGCTTTAGCAGCGGCTGGCAGGCAGGCCCGATCTATACCGTCCTGTTAGGAAGAAACGGACAAGGTCATCGTTTCCGAGTCAAGGCACGCGATCAGTTCCTCAATGAGACGGCCTGGTCAACAGAAGAAAGGGCCGATCCTTAGGTAGAATAATGTAGAATAATATATAAAAAAAAACCGCACGCTGATTAATCAGGGTGCGGTTTTTTATTTTCTCTTCAAAACCTGCTTGTCAGGTTGATACTCTCATTTTCCCTTTAACATTTGGTAGCCGTAGTGTGCAAACAAGTGGTCGAGTATCACCATAGCGGTGTAGTTTTCTGCGACCGGCCATATTCGAGCTACAATCGTTGGGTCCCGCCTGGTAATAGCAGCCAGATCCATGTTTTCCAGTGTATATTTGTCAATTGTCTTCTGGGGCTTGTCAATAGTGGGTGTAGGCTTAACGGCAAGTTTAACCACGATTGGCTGGCCTGTAGAAAGTCCGCCTGTAATGCCGCCGGCGTTGTTTGAGTCAAATATAACTTTGCCGTTTTCAGAGTGCATCTGGTCGTTATTCTCATAGCCGGTCATATCTTTGACGGCAAAGCCGGCTCCAACCTCGACTCCTTTGACGGCACCGATGCCGAGCATTCTTCCCAGTTCTGCGTCGAGTTTATCAAAAACGGGTTCTCCGAGACCTGCCGGGGCACCGGTTACGACCACTTCAACTACGCCGCCTGCCGAATCACCTGTGGCTGCGATGCGGTTACAGGCATCGACCATTTCCTGAGCGGCATCTGTATCAGGGCAGTTTACTATCGGATGCACATTGTATTTGTCCCGTACGGCAGAGGCTGAGATATTCGGGGCCTTATCACGAATAGCATCGATTTCCTGCTCAATCTCGGCTAATATTCTGGTTTTTTCCAGAAATCTCATATCCATATTTATGCGGCCTTTGACATAAACCTCCTGATAAAACGGGTCGAGGTCATGGCGCATTTTTTTGTAATCATTGGTGTATTGAAAGGCCTTGTCGGCGTCGACGTCGGGGCATCGGACGCCGGCTATTTCCTTTACATAGGAAAACACTTCGATACCGCATTTCTTCAGGACTTTTTTAGCGACGTATCCGGCGGCCACGATGGTCGAGGTGTAACGTCCGCTGAAAATACCTGCGCCAATGGCATCGTCATCCGGGCCGTACTTTTTGAAGGAAGCATAGGATGCATGGCCCGGGCGCGGTGTGCGATTCGTGTCCTGATATTGCTTGATGTGAATGAAATGACGGTCCAGGTTGGGAATAAGAATAGCCAAAGGTGTACCGTTGGTGTGATTTTTATTTCCGGCACCCTCGATAGTGTCCGCTACATTTATGCCGGAATAGATAATCGGAAGGTCCGGCTCTTTTCGGGGGCTGCTCAATTCGTCGGCTCCGGGCTTCCTAAGAAGCAGGTCGCCGTATATTTCCTGTTCGGTCAGTAACATACCGGTTGGTACGCCATGCAAAACAGAGCTCAGGCCTTCCTGGTAAGAACCTCCGGCCACTGTTACCTGAAACATTCGTCCAATGTGACAACCAATCATTTACTTATTCTCCTGAAATTAACCATTTGTAGTTTATATTTTGATATTCATCCGGATTAAGGTGCACTACTCACAGTTTAGTACTTCCATATTTGCACCGAGATCCTTCATCAATTCCACATAACCGGGAAACGTAACGCTGATTGCCTCGGCGGTATCTATGGAGCATTGAGCATCCAGGTTCATGCCCGCCAGTGACAATGCCATTACGATTCGGTGGTCAGCCCAGCCGTGCAGTTCAGCGGGTTTGGGCTGACTGGGGCCTATTATAAGGCCATCCGGCAATTCTTCAACATTTATGTCCATTTTTTTCAACTCTTCGGCCATGCATTTGATTCGGTCGGTCTCTTTGCTGCGTGCCTGGGGGACGTTCAGGAGTTTGGTTGTCCCTTTGGCAAAAGCAGCGGTAACAGCCATAGCGGGCAGTGCATCGGGGGTCTTGTTCATATCAAGCTCGGCGCCTTTGAGTTTCGCAGCTTTAACTGTTACTGAATTCGGGCCAATAGTAATATCGGCACCCATTGCTTTTAGGTAGTCAACCACTGCTTTGTCGGGCTGACTATCTGTAAAATCCAGCCCGAGCAGTGTTACCTGCTCTGCTGATATTGCGGCAGCGCAAAGAAAGAACGTGGCACTGGAAAAGTCGGCGGGGATTGTGGCATCGAAAGCCTTGTAGCTTTGATTGCCTTTGATTTTGAATGTGCGCATCTGTTGATTATCGTATTCAATCTGCTGTTTGTCGAGCCAGTCAAGTGTCATTTGTACATAACCCGGTTCATTTAGCAGGGTAACGTCAATTTGGGAGTCTTCGGACGCCAAGGGTGCGCACAAGAGCAAGCTGGAGAGATATTGACTTGTGGTCGCGGCAATGGCGGTTTTTCCACCTGTCAGTTTTCCCGTTATTTCAACAGGAACTTTGCCGTTGTTTTTAAGGCTTGTGCATTTAGCGCCAAGTTCACCGAGAGCAACTATTAACGGCCCGACAGGGCGGGTTTGAATTTGTTCATCGCCGGTGAAAGATATGGTTTGGCCGGCCTGGGCCAGCGAAGCCGATCCCATTGCTATACGCAGGGTTGTGCCGGAATTGCCCACGTCAATGATTTCAGGCGGCGGTGTAATTGCACCACCTGTGCCTGTTACCTTCCAAAGCCTGGGGTCAGATGTGTTAATCTCAGCGCCTAAGGCTCGATAGCACACCACCGCGGCCTTTGTATCGCTTGAATCCAGTGGATTATGGATTAGGCTTTCACCTGCGGCTAATGAGGCGATTGCGACGGCACGAATAGTGTGCGACTTGGAGCCTGGTATCAGCACCGTTCCTTTTAACCGTGATTTTTTTACAATCAGTTTCATAATATTGTTCTTCGAATAGTTTTTTATCAGAAATGCTGGAAAATTGAAAGAAGAATTTAAGATTGGATTTGCTTACTTGAGCCAGTAATCGGCTAATATGGCAAAGTCAAGAATATCAACATTGCAATCGCCGTTCAAATCGGCCTTGAGTTTTGTCCGGCATTTGGATATTGCAAAGACATTGTCGCTTGTATCAGTAATGAGTGTATCATTTAAGTCACTAATGCGAATCAGACATTCATTTGAGTTGATACGTGGAAGCGAGTCCCACTCGTACCAGCCGGTATTAGGCGAGAAGCTTATCTCCTGCCAGGTTTGACCGTTATCGAGTGAATATTCGATTATCACGTAGTCAGTTGTAGTGCCTTCGATTGTTTTCCAGCTTATCGTATAGTTACCTGCTGCTGAGAGATTTTCGCTGCCGTTCGGGGAGAGCACAATGGGTTTCGGAGTAACGGTATAACTCCATACTTCGTTTGGCTCGTAGATGCCCGGAATGGTCAAATTGTTGGAATGGCGTTGTGTCCAGATCAGTTTGACATTAAGCCCGTCAATTTCGACCAGGACATAACCATAGCTTTTGGCATGATGCTGTTGTTTGACAGTGTAAATGCTGTTATTGCCGGCGTAGGGCGGCGACCATGTATATGGGGGAGCACCAGCGGTTCCAATAATGTATTGGTGAATGTCGTTGTTCGGATTGCCGTCACCATCATCAACTCTTGCGTGGTCATAAAAGTGGTCGTGTCCACAAAAGTATGTTCGCCCGCCTGAGTTTTTGATTGCGGCCCAAAACGCATCTCGCTGGGTGGGAAAATAGTCGAGACAATCGGAATGCAAAGCCCTGAAAGCCTGTTCGTGGCCTGCGAGGAAGATGTGCGGTTTGGTATTTGCAGCCAATTGGTCGTCCAGCCACTCCTGTTTGACCTTATGGTGAAAATCATGACGGGTACCGGCATAGTTATCAAGCATGGCAATAAAAGTATTTTTGTGTGTAACAGAGTACGTCGTAAACTTCTCATCTGCAGGGCCGTTCTCGGGCAGTTTTTGTTTGGGATAAGAGTCATTGCCGAAGACGTTAAGCCAGCGCAGCATGTTATTATCATTTGGATCGGGACTTGTACCTGGATGAGGATAGTTGCCCCAGACATCACCAAGCTCGTGATTGCCGCGGCAGACATATACTGGGATGTTAGCATCGTAAACAGGTTTCATTATTTCCACCCAGACCCTGAGCTGAGCTTCGAATATGGCCGGGTCCCTTACTGAAGAGCCGGTAGCAAGGTCGCCGGAAAACATAACAAAATCGACACCCTGGCTTTTAATCTCGGTAACAAGCTCACTAAGGATAACCTGATTGATTCCATTGTTAGAGCCGCGGCTGTCGCAGGTAACAATAAATTTCCAGGGCTCCTGAGCAAAACCTGTCGATGAAAATGCTGCCAGAAAAAGGAAGGCAAAAACAAACTTGACTGAAAATGTTTTCTTGATTCTCCATCCCTCCTTAACAAATACTCTCGTGTCAAAGTTGAATGTCATTGTTTGTTGTACGTTAGTTATTTTGGCTTATCTTCTGGTCTTATATACCAATCGGCCTGACGATCTTTGTGTTCTATGAGGGCGTTGAAATCTTTGATGTCTATTGCGCCGTCGGCATTAATGTCACCGAGTAGATAATTATTTGGTGAATTTGTGCTGTTTAAGATATTATTGAGCAGGATAGCAAAATCTGCCCCGTTAACAATACCATCTGCATTAAGGTCATACCAAAAGATGCTGTCGTTGTCTGGTTTGTCACTTATGTTCCATGCCAGGCTGTAGCTCTGTGCTATGGCTATTTCTCTTGGGTCGTCATTTTCGTTCATAGACAAAATAATTTCGTAGTTTGAATAGTTGGGATCTGCAGGAATATAGATGTGCTCAACATTGTCAACATTGCTGTCACTATAGTCAAGCAGATAGTCGTTTCCGGGATTGTTTGGGTCAACCGCCCAGACTTCGAGGCGAAGATTGCTGTCTTTTTCAGGGGCCGGTTCGAAGGGATAGGTTCTGTCGAAGTGTTTGTTCCATACGAGAGTGGTTGTGATAAATTTGTCGGCAGGTTCGGCTAATGTGATTTTGTAAACATTTTCCAGCCCTGAGCTGCTATAGAGTTGGTTTAAGTCCCATCCGGTTGTTGAAACATCACCGGGCTCATTTGGCCCGGACGTTAAATGCCTGTAGGCTCCGACTGCATTTAGCATGCCGGCCCCTTGAATATAGTCAAGAGGGACGGTGTGGTCATCGTCGGTTTGGAGTTGGCCTTTGTGCCAGAAGGGCAGTTTGTCTGCTGAATTTAATAGTATTGCTTTGATAACGCAGTTTCCGCCATCCGGCGAGATAGCGGGACCTAAGTTTGGTTCCTGTTTGGCTTTCTGAACGAGCAGGCCGATTGTCCCTGCTACTATTTGCGTCGAGAAGCTTGACCAGTTGCCGGTTGGTTCATAGACGTTGGGTTTGTTTTCAATTGCGGCTAAGCAATTGCCTGGAGCGACGATGTCAGGTTTGCACCGCTCATCGGGGGTCGGACCGAAAGTCGAATGCTCCGGATAGGCCAATGCAAAATGTTCCAGGTTGGTTGCGAGGTCTTTTGTATCTACAGAGTCGATGACGCCAACGCCGATGATGTTTGCCCCGGCGCCCGGATACAGGACAGGATCATGAGCATCGGTTCCGTTACCTATTGCAGCGGCGATAGGGATACCATAATGTTCGGCCAATGATTCGATACCATTAGTCCACCAATCTTCAAATTGAATGCCGTTGTCGATTGTAATAATATCTGCGTCCGGCGGTAAGTGTTCGAAGATGTTATTGGTTAAGAAATACCAGAATTCGTAGATGTCGGCCTGGGCCTGGGGTGCGATACCCTGGTAGTAAAATTGTCCTATCTGTGGGTAAAATGCGTTGGGATCCTCACCGAGCAGTATAGAGCAGATGGCTGTTGAATGTGGAGAAATGCCTGCAGGTGGCAGGCCCTGGTCGTGAAGAAAGAGTCGGCTGGAATTAAAGCAGTTATGTTCGACGTCAGGACGGTAGTCGTTCTGAGGTTCATCGTCGATATAGGTAATGCTTCGACAGATAACGGCGAATTTAACACCTTCGCCGGTCAGGTTAGGTTCTATCCGTTTTAAGGGGAAAATACCCGCATGTTCTAATCCCTGTGGTTGGAGGATTTTAGTATTCTGCGGTTCCTGGGCACTGGCTGTAGAACCAGCGGCACTGTAGAGCGCTGCTATACAGATTATCACACTTAATAAAAACGTTCTTTTGTGTGTATATATCATTTCTTAACTCCAGAGGTGGCGCAAAAAAACCAACAGGAACATAAATGCTCCCCCGATTGCCAACCTCCATAGCTGCTGTTTATCTGTCTGCCTGTCTGCAAACTCTTTTTTATAATACCATAAAACGTTATTGTTTTCAAGCAAATTATCCGGTATGTTCCAGTAATATTATGGTTTTTAGCGTTAAAAGGGAGGTTCAGGAAAACTTATTGAGAAGTCTTGCCTTTATCTGTTGCAATTGCTATACTCGATGCGACATTGAAGATTGGTGTTTCATTAGTGGTTCCTTTTAATTATGAAGGTAATTTTAGATTCGGGACAAATCGAGCAGGTTCTCAATGAGCTTGGGAATCGTATTCTTTCTGAAATTCCGGTTGAGCTGGATATTGCAGTAATCGGCATCCGAAGCAGGGGAGAGGTCCTTGCTCAAAGGTTATCGGTCCAACTATCCCAAAAGCTCGGCAAAGATGTTCCGTGCGGAACTCTGGATATAACTCTATATCGTGATGACCTTAACTCGCCCAATGTTACCACCCAACCGCTGGTTCGCACGACAGAAATCGGATTCAACGTCGATGATAAAATCATTATTCTGGTTGATGATGTTTTATATACCGGCCGCTCAACGAGGGCGGCGATGGATGCTCTAATAGATTTGGGCAGGCCAAAGGCGATAAAGCTGGCAGTCCTTGTTGAAAGAGACGGCAGGGAGTTTCCGATACAGGCTGATTACGCCGGCTACAAGGCTGATGCATCACCGGGCAAATTAGTACAGGTCAACCTTGTTGAGTCGGATGGAAAAGACGAAGTAGTCATTGAATAAATGGGCGGATTATGTTTTTTGCATTAATTCATATACTCATAGATAAATATACAAGACTATGGCTTTGAAAAGAAAAAGCAAGCAATTCAAGTGGCTTCGCAAACACTTACTTGGCCTGCGTGAGCTTAGTGCCGAGGAGATTACATATATTCTTGACACAGCCGAAGGTTTTGAGCAGATAAGTACCCGGTCGGTCAAAAAGGCCCCGCCTTTGCGCGGTAAGGTTGTTGTGAACCTTTTTTATGAAGACAGTACGCGGACGCGAAACAGTTTTTCCCTTGCCGCAAGCCGCTTAAGCGCAGATATTATCGAATTCACCAAAAAGACCAGTTCCGTCAGTAAAGGCGAGTCTCTTTTGGATACGGCAAGAAACCTGGAAGCGCTGGGGATTGACATAGTTGTGGTTCGGCATAATGCCGGCGGAGCGACGAAATTTTTGAGCAGGAATATAAATGCCTGCGTGATAAATGCCGGCGACGGATTCTGTGAGCATCCTACACAAGGTCTTTTGGATACCTATACTATCCGCAAAATAAAGGGCACCCTTGAAGGATTGAAGATAGCGATTGTCGGTGACATAGCGCACTCACGGGTTGCCCGCAGTGATATGTGGGCGATGACAAAACTCGGTGCAGAGATCATATTTGTAGGCCCGCCTACTCTTATGCCTCCACAGGTAAGACAATTGCCTGTTAAAGTAAGCTACAGCCTTGATGAGGTTATTGAAAAGGTAGATGTAATAAACATGCTGCGTATTCAGTTTGAACGGCTCGGAGGAAATCCTTTTCCTTCGATACGGGAATACTCGCATTATTTCGGACTGACTGTCGAGCGTATGAAAAGGGCCAAGCCCGATATTTTAGTAATGCATCCCGGGCCTATTAATAGAGGGCTGGAGATAGAGAGTGAAGTAGCCGACGGCCGCAACAGCGTTATCTTAGAGCAGGTAACCAATGGTCTTGCTGTAAGAATGGCGGTGATGTTCCTGGTCAACCAGGCGGCAGCGCAACAAAAATGATTATTGATAATTGATAATTTCAAGATGAGCTCCGAACTTTTAATAAAAAATGGGCGGGTAATAGACCCTGCGAACGGCATCGACAAAAAATGCGATGTACTTATAGTCGGTGAACAGATTGCAGAGGTCGGTAGAGTCGAAAAGCCTGTACAGACGATTATAGACGCGGCCGGTAAATTAGTCGTACCGGGTTTGATTGATATTCACGTTCACTTTCGCGAACCGGGCGATGAAGAGGAAGAAACTATAGCGAGCGGCTCGGCGGCGGCTGTTGCGGCAGGTTTCACTTCGGTTGTTTGTATGCCGAATACTAATCCTGTCATCGAAACCGAAACCGATGTCGAATACATCCATCGAAAGGGCAGGCAGGCCAGGAAAACTCATGTCTATACAATGGGGGCCATCACGAAAGGACTACAGGGTGTTGAGCTTGCTGAGATGGGATTTATGGCAGAGGCCGGGGCTGTTGGTTTTACCGATGACGGCAGGGGGGTTCAGGACCCGGCGGTTATGCTGCGGGCTTTGAAATATGCAGCTATGTTCAATGTGGTTGTGGCTCAGCATTGTCAGGCTGAAAATTTTACAGGCAATGGTGTGATGAACTCCGGTTACTATTCGACTATACTTGGCTTACCGGGGATAGACCCATTGGCGGAAGAGATGATACTCTGGCGCGATATTCAGCTTATCAAAAAGGCTGAGGTTCGTTACCACGCTCAGCATATATCGACAGCCGGATCGGTCGAGCTGATAAGAGCTGCCAAAAAAGATTCTCTGCCGATTACCTGTGAGGTAGCACCGCATCATTTACTTTTAACTGAGCAATGTTGTGCCGAATATGATACCAACTATAAAGTAAACCCGCCTCTACGGTCGGAAAAAGATGTCGAGGCCCTGAAGCAGGCGATTGCCGAGGGCCTTATAGATGCACTGGCAACCGACCATGCTCCGCACCTGCAAAGTGAAAAGGAGCTGGAATTTTTAACCGCTCCTTTCGGTATAGCGTCTCTGGAATGTGCATTAGGTCTTTACGTTAAAGCACTGATTGAGCCGGGTGTTTTGGACTGGCCCGGATTGATTCGTATGATGGCGGAAAAGCCGGCTAAGATAATCGGCGTAGATAAGGGTACGCTCGGTAGGGGCAAACAGGCAGATGTTACTATTATCAACCCGAATGCTGAGTATGAAATTGACGTAAACACATTTCGTTCCAAGAGCAGGAACTGCCCATATCACGGCTGGAAAGTCAAAGGCAAGGTTGAGACAACAATCGTCGGCGGCGAAATAAGATTTGAATCGGAGAGCCGGTAGTTAGTAGTTGAGAGTTCATAGTCCACGCACTTTGAATCATGTTTTTTATTGATGGTAATAATCTGTTGCATTCGGTTCAGAAAGATGGTCCGGACTCCGGGCCAATCAGCGATGTTCAATTATGCCATATTATCGGTAGTTATTTGAGGCTCACGGGCCAAAGCGGCGAAATTATTTTTGACGGTATCGGACCTCCGGATAAAAGCGGATTCGATGGTATTAGCAATCTGGAGGTTTTTTTTGCAGGCTCAGGTACCGATGCTGATACTGTAATCGAGGACAAGATAACCGCAAACTCGGCACCGAAAAGGTTGACAATCGTCAGCAGCGACCGGAGATTGCGAAAAGCAGCCCGGGCCAGAAAAGCAACATCGATAAAATCTGAGGTTTTCTGGAATAATATGCAGAAACAATTGAGTCGGAAAAAAATGACAAAAGAGCCGGCAGCTAAACGCCGAGGATTAAGCGAGAGCGAGACCAGGCAATGGCTTGATATTTTTGGTCTTGAGCAATAGCGTTTTTTTGCCGATATATACCGATGAACATTGTGAAAGTGTATTATTAGCCTTTTTGGGAGGATAAATGATTATGAACTGTCCTGCTTGTGGAAATATATTACAGGAGAAGACCGTAGGAGATGTGGTGGTTGATGTATGCCAGGGTGGCTGTGGCGGCATCTGGTTTGATAATTATGAGATACAGAAATTCGATGAACCACACGAGTCCGCGGGCGAAGCTCTATTAGACATAGAGCGGGATGAAAGTATCGTTATCGACCGTACGAAGAGATTGAAGTGTCCGTCCTGCGAAGATATTGTAATGATGCGTCACTTCTTCAGTGTTAAAAAGGAAGTCGAAGTTGATGAATGTCCTGGCTGTGGAGGTTTTTGGCTGGATGCCGGCGAGCTGAACAAGATTCGCAGTCTTTTCAACACCGAAGAGGAAAGACACCAAGCGGCCGAAGAATATTTCTCGGAAGTTTTTGGCAGTGAATTGGCAGCGATGGAAGATGAAGACCAGGCTAAACTTAACAAAGTGCTGAAGATTTCAAATATGTTCCGCTTTATTTGTCCAAGCTATTATATTCCTGGAAAGCAGGATTGGGGAGCTTTTTAGTTTCCTGTGGTCAAATAATCCATTCTTTCCGTTCTTGTTGGGAAAGCGGGAATTCGAATTAAACTTGTGATTGGGTCTATATTTAGTTCGAAATGTAGATATTAACCATAGATGTAATTTCGACAGGCGTAAAGATTCCAGAGAGAACATCTGACAGCACCTTATAAAATAAAATCCCTCGATAAACCGGAGTTTTATGCTCCAGTATCGAGGGATTTTTTTGTACGATATCTTTTGTCTTTCTAAATTCCTATTGTAGCACTTCTTGTTCCGGCAAAGTCATGCTCTTTACTGCCTATGATCACTTTATTGATTGTGAATGTAACCGTACTGCCTACCCAAGGTGTCATGAAGCTGATTCCGCCACTTGCATTTGTTACGCCGGAGACAGATCCACTGTGACCTCCGCTCCATGTTCCCTCTACGGTCGCTCCGCCGATAAGCAATCCGGTCGGGTCATTATGTGTAACTGTAACTCCTGCGGTTACTTCGTACCAATTTCGAAAGACGTCATTCTTCGACATACCAATATTTACTCGTATTGGCGGAGTGTTCAGGTGAATGTATTTGGTCTTGGTTTCAGTGTCCGAGCCCCCCATGCCTGTTACAGTTAAGCTGACTGTGTAATCGGGAGTGTCCCTGTATGTGTACGTATGAACCGGGTTCTGCTCGGTTGACGTTGTTCCATCGCCGAAATCCCAAAGCCGGCTGGAGACATGCCCTGTGGTTGTGTCGGTGAATTGTACGACCATAGGGCCGTTGCCGCTTCTTGGTTTTGCCGTAAAGTTCGCAACGGGAACCGAAGGCATCGTCAGTTGTATATAGTCCGTCATTGTTTTAGAATCGTCGCCTTTCGGGCCAACTACTGTCAAGCTCACTGTGTAAGAACCGGTTTCCTGGTACGTATACGCCGGGTTCCGCTCGTTTGATGTTGTTCCGTCACCGAAATCCCACGTCCAGGTCGTGATACCTCCATAAGATGCGGATTCTATAGAAGTTGTGTAAATGGCGCCGTTTACATGGTTGATCAGACTCGCCCGACAAGTGGATGTATCAGTGAATTGTACGGTCATGGGTGAATTGATGCTTATCGGCTCTCTCGTAAAGTCTGCAGTAGGAACTGAAGGAGAAAACAGTTTGATAAACCTACTCTTGGTTTCTGTATCAGACCCGTCCGGGCCCGTTACAGTCAAGCTTACGGTGTAAGTACGTGCGTCTGTATATGCATGGGAAGGATTCGGATCGATTGATGTTGCCCCATCGCCGAAATCCCACAGCCAACTGGTTATACTTCCTGTGGCTTGACTGGTGAATTGTACCGTTGTGTTCTTAGGGGCGATTGTTGGTTCGGCTGTAAACTCTGCTTTAAGGGGTTGAGGTCCCGGTTTTGGTCCCGGTCCCGGTTCTGGTCCTGGTCCTGGTCCCGGCCCTGGTTGAGTGCCGGCCCATTGAAGGGCGGCATAAGCATCCACTATACCCCAGCCGTAACTTATATCCCAGCCTGCTGTCCCCTTATCTTCAGCAGTGGACTCTAAAGCCTCTCTGACTTCTGCAGGTGAGGTGGCATTTCCGTTGGCTATGAGCAGGGCTGCGACCCCGGAGACATGCGCAGCAGCCATTGAAGTACCTTCCATAAAGATGTAGTCCCAGGATATTGTGCCGTATCCCTCTATCTTATATGCCTGCTGTAAAATCCCATCCCCGTAATCATCTTCATTCTGGTCAACATTAAGGTCCCCACCGGGAGCTACCAAATCCAGACTGAGTCCGTAGTTGGAGTAATAAGCCAAAGTTTCATCGTAACGGGTTGCGCCGACGGTAATAACATAATCATCGTAAGCAGCAGGGTAACCCACACCACCTATGCCGTCATTACCAGCGGCGGCTACCAATGTTACTCCACGGTTATAAGCGTAAGCTATCGCCTCCTCTAAAACCGTTGAGGGTTCACTTCCTCCAAGCCCCAGGTTAATCACATGAGCGCCGTTCTCCGTTGCCCAAATAATACCTTCGGCTATATCGGCATAAGTTCCAACCCCATAGTTGTCCAATACTTTCACCGGCATCAGATAGGCATTGAAGGCCACTCCGGCCGTTCCGATGCCGTTATGAGTACTTTGAGCGACGGTTCCGGCTATGTGAGTTCCGTGCCCGGAGACCGAATCATCATTGGGGTGTTCATCGTGATTAACAAAGTCATAACCGGCCACAAAAAAGGTGTCGGCTAAATCCGGAGCCTGCTGATAGCTTCTATTGGAGACCGCGGGATTTTTTTCGCTGTAATCTTCGTAGGCAATACCGGTATCAAGAATTGCGACAATTGCCCCTGAGCCGGTGGAAATAGTCCAGGCCGATTCGACGTTAATACCGCCGTAGCTGGTATTGTATAGATGCCATTGATGGGGATACAGTTCGTCGCTTGGCGCCTTCATGGCATAAGCGATATAGTTTGCCTCAGCATACTCAACGTTGGAATTTGCCTGATAAATTTCAACCATGTCGGCGACTGTTACGTCACTTGGTGCCTTCAGTCTTCTAAAGCCGGTGTATGGGCTCGTATAGATAGTAGAAACACCATTGCTTGAATTTAAGGTCTCTATGGTTTGCTCTGATACGTTGGATTTGAATTTTACAAGAAACTCACCCGGAACGTACTTTTGACCCGCATGCGGCAGGCTAAGTTGAAACATTTGGCTCCCAGATATACTCCCCTGGATTAAGACTGAACCAAGTACAAAAAAGACCAGCGCACCTGAATACAGTTTTTTCATGACCCGCTCCTCCCAAAAAGCATTTTTACAGTGTTAGAATTTCACAAAATATCTTATAGTACATTATATAAAAATACTCCGGTTAAATCAAGAGAAATCTGC
>DAOUVA010000329.1 GCA_030667885.1 Phycisphaerae bacterium | reverse complement strand
ATCCCAATCGCCAGGGCATCGATACTAGTCGCAACGGACAGTACGAGCAAAACAAAGATGTTCGACGGGTCGAATTTTTCTTCGATCGATTTTATCTTGAACGACTCATAAATCATTTTGCCGCCAACGGCACTTAAAAGGCCAAAAGCAATCCAATGGTCATAACCTTCTATGTATTGCTTTACACTTAAGCCGGCCATAAAACCTATCAACGGCATAACCGCCTGAAAACCTCCGAAGAACAAAGCCATTCGCACAACATGCTTTACATGCAACTGTTTGTACGCACTGCCGCTGACGATAGAGACTGCAAAGGCGTCTATTGCAAGTCCAACGGCTACTACTATGATTGTAAACAAATGCATAAAATGTCTTGAGAAAGTTTTTGTTTCTATTCGGCTTTCATTATACCTTCGTTAGTCAGGTCTTCGCCAATTTTCTGACCGGGTTTTACAACCAGGAACTCGCTGTCGTGCCAGTCGCCGTCAATGAGCTTTTGCATAAGAACAGGGCTGCCCTTGAGTTCTTCGTAGTCCCAGTGAAGAAATTCAGCGCAGCGTTTTGTATAATTTTTATATTCACCCGAATCGGTAAGACCCCAATCGATAAAGGTAGCCCAACTGTACTCCTTTATCCAGTTTTGCTCTACTTCCATGAGATATTGAGCGTTATCATCACCGTATTTTTCCTTATACTCTTCAAGCAATTTTTCATATCGTTCTTTGCCGGGCTGCTTGCCCGACTCTATCCAGCCGGGGCTATACCAATATACACCGCGGTGGGAGTCGAAGTACTCCTGGTATTTGTCTTTCGAGCCAAGCAAGAGCGTAATGCAATCATGGCCCCGCGGGACAACAACGGGGATTTCTGCCGACAATCCTACAATGCCGTTACTGCAAAGACCATAGCCAAGCAGCGAAGCATCGTAGGGGCGTTTCTGAATGTCATGGGTATTTTCGAGAGCTTTCCGGACTTCAGTGCGAAGCCTGTCGGGCTCATCATGCAGGCCCTGCTCCATTAAAACCACATCAACAACATTTTTGGAGCGGGCAGCGCAATAATACGCTTCCCTCTGCAGCACTTTACAGGTTATAAACTGAAGTCTCATCTAAGGTTTACACACTTTGCACGGCCTTTTGCCGGCCTGTATCACTTCTTCTTTACTGTTGTAACCTACGAGGTTTTCGGGATTGATTCTTTTTACCGAACGACACTGGGGACTGTGGAAGACCTTGCTGTTCTTTGACGATACATATTTGTACCGGGCTGCAACGCCGGAGCGGATTTGCCCTTGTGGGGACGTTATTGGAACAATATTGCTTTCAGAATTACCGGATAACTCACTATCCTGCGGGTTTGCCAGGTTGTAGTCCCTGATAAAATTATCTGTCATGATTTTCAGATTTGTCGGAACTGCTTCGGTTAGCCTGTTCTTAGAACCGTGAGCGAGCCATGCAAGCTCCCACGTAACTGCATCAATTTTCGCTTCAGGAATTCTCTCCAGAGCCACTGTCTGAACGAAATAAACCTTTAGATTGTAAATGAATGTATCCAGGTCAGACGGCTTGTAAACTTTGACTAATACCTTTAGCCGGCAACGGCCGGGTGCCGTCCCCCAGAGTTGGCCGGGCAGAATCTTAATGCCGGCTTGTTCAAGCTGCTGGACAATATTTTCTCGAATGTCCTGCTGATTCAAGTCTGTGTCTTTTACGCCTTTAGAACAAACCAAATCAACAGTCATTACGTTAGCACCTCTGAGAGAGGCCTGCCGGGGATTTAGTTTGGCTGAAGAATCCGCCGTTAATCCAGCCAAAAGACACATCGCCATCACAATTCTAAAATTCATCTTACTGTTGGTTCTCATATTTTTCCTCTCTTTCCGCACATACACTCTGAGCAACAGAATTTTACTCTATAAGCGCCAAAAAAACTCAAATGTTAATATCTTAACCGGTACCTAATGCTTTGTTTACAGCAGCTTTCATTTTAGCAAGTCCGGTCTTTGCCACCTGGAGTGGGTCCTGCTTCCAGTAAGTTGGGCTGAACAACTCGAGTGAAAGCACCGCCCTGTTGTTGTTGGCGTGCAGGTCGCGTAGAATCTGAGTCAGCGGTGCGATGCCATCGCCTGGAAAGACACGGTCACGGTCGCCTATCGTCTCTCGCGGCGGGTCGGCAGGATAGTCATTCAAATGAAAGACCTGGATGGCTTTAGCGCTGAGCAGCTTAAATCCATTAAAATCCGAGCCTCCCTTGTAGGTGTGATAGACATCCGGCAACAGGCAGGCCTTCGGGTGACCGCTTTCAATCACCACGAACATCGCCTGGCCCAATCGGTGCAGGTTCTTCGAAGAACCCCATACCTCAACCTGCGGCACAACACCCATTTCGTCACCAAGTTCCAACAGTGCCCTGTACCGCTCGGCCGCCTTCATAAGGTCAAGCCCTGCTTGTCTTGTGGCACCGGCCGGCGGGGAAGCGATACGCTTGCCGCCAATTCGTGCCAGAACATCCATATCCCGTTTATTTTGCTCCAGAGCTTCACCGCGCTTTGCATCATCGTCCACAATCCACTGGGAAAAAGAAATAGCACTTTCGACAGTCAGCCCGAGGTCGCTGATACGTCTGCGAAGTTCTGTGAGACTGCCCCCGCTTTTTGCATACTCGTGTATTTTGTTGACCCAAGGCTCAATAGAATGGTAGCCTGCTTTTGCGGTAACCTCGAGTTCCTTATCCAAACTCAGTTTTTGCCCGCGAATAGTGCTTGTATTTAAACAGTAGCTAAACGGTAATGTTGTTTTCGAGGATGTTCTACTTGCGCCATTAACGGCCGTAACTGGGCCCGTGGTAATAGCTGCCCCTACGGCAGCACCAGCGCCGGCTATAAAACGGCGACGAGAAAGGATGTTTCTTTTCATAATCATCTCCTGTTTTTGTTAAGATATTGCCAATGAACTTATGCAATAAGGGAAAAGGCCTCACCGACGGCCATACCCGCTTCGATACCAAGTTCCCGGGCTTTCTCGTTTGTCTTTGTCACCTTACGGTCAAGGAAACGCTCCAGTGTGCCTATCGGATTGTCCGGTGTGCTTTCCACTATTGCCGCAGCGACACCGTATCCCTGACAGGCATCGACATCAATCGCAGGGCAAGCCAGAAAACCTTTAGCCCCGGCTGCCAACAGAATATTGAATCCCGCCCATTTGGCCTGTACGCCTTCAATTACACCGTTTGGCGTTTTATATGTTTTTGTGTGTACTTGCATAATTATTTTCCTCTCTATTGCCGCTAAAAGTTATCACCTCTCCGGAATAAGTCGCAGGAATTCAAGACGTTAGAAGCTAAGTGGACAAATCATACCGGCTCACCGAGATGTTGGGTAATTTCAGACAGTTTCTCTTCGAACAACTCTTTACTGCCGGCCTCAACAATCAATCGCAGCAGCGGTTCGGTGTTGCTTGGACGACAATTAAGCCACCAGTCCTTATATCCTACTGTCACTCCATCCAGGTGGTCAACCCGGCCATCACTGTATCTTTTTGCTATCTCATTCATTTTCGCCTGCTTATCCTCTATTTCGAAGTTTAATTCGCCGCTGCCGGAGTATCTTTGCAACGGCTTTATAAGCTCGCTAATTGGGACGCCGGCTTGACTGACGATATTAATCACATGCACGAATGTAATCATGGCCGAATCGGTATAGTAGTTATCTGAATAGTAGAAGTGTCCGGAAAGCTCGCCTCCGAATACGGCGTGCGAATCCCGCATGGCCTTTTTCATAAAAGCATGTCCGACCCTTTCCCTTCGCGGAGTTCCGCCGTACTTGAGAATCTCTTCCCTAACAACCCAACTGCTGCGTAAATCATAAACAACCACCGAGTTGGGCTTTTTCTCTAAAAAATACGGCACCATCATAGCGGTGAGTAAATCGCAACTGATAGGCCTGCCTTTTTCATCAACTATCATCAATCTGTCGGCATCACCGTCAAAACAGACCCCGAAATCACATTTCTTTTGCTTTACCGCTTTTTTCACCTCAGCCAGATATTTTTTAACCAGAGGATTGGGGTCATGTTTAAATTTGCCCGTGTGTTCGAAGTTTAGAGGGACAATTTCCACCGGCAGGTTGCTGAACAGGGCGGGGATCATCTTGCCCGCCATTCCATTAAAGGCGTCAACAGCAACCTTTATCTTTTTTACATTCGGTCTGAGAAACTTCAGGACATGATTCTTGTAATGCTGGGTCAAATCACGTTTCTGTACCGAACCGGTAGCTGTTCCCTTTGTATGAAGTAAAGCCATTGCGATATGTTTTATATCCTTCAGGCCGGTATCAGCGCCGACTGGCTTGGCGTGCAGACCCGATATCTTAAAGCCGTTATACTTTGCCGCGTTATGAGAAGCGGTAACCTGCACACCGCCGCAGGTACCAAGATGATTGATTGCAAAATACATCTGCGGCGTATCAACCATTCCTATATCTATCACATTAGTACCGGTGGAGTTCATTCCTTTAATAAGGGCCTTTGTAAGCACCTCGCTGTGTGTCCTCATATCGCGACCGACACACAAAGACTGGGCCTTTGCCTGGCCCCGCTCATAACCGCTAAGCAGAGACCGCAAAAACCTCGCCGCGCCACACCCCACCTTCCATGCACCTTCCTCATCTATCTGGTCGGGATAAATACCCCTTATGTCGTATGCTTTGAAAATTGCCGGATCCATCTTATCGACTCCTATAGCGTTTAGTATATAGCGTAGATATCATTTATCCCTATCCGCTATCTACTATCCGTTGTTCGATACTATACACGGCTTATGCCCGAAATGTCAACAATGAATATGCTGAAGGAATGGATACCATTAATTGGTCATATAAATCAGGTAAAGGCCGCCTATCAGAACAAGTACACCGCAGATTTTCTTAAGGACTACCGCGCCTCTGGATTTCTCATTCCAGTTCATATAACGCTGAACGAGTTCGGTGCAGGTCCCCGCCACGATGATAACAGAACAATGCCCAAGACCGTAAACTACGAGCAGGAATACGCCGTATAAGAGATTCGTCGCGGCTAATTTGAATGTAACACCCAGCATAGGCGCCATATATGCAAAGGTGCAGGGCCCCAGGGCGATACCGAATACCAGCCCGAGAATAAACGCTGCAAGCATCCCTTTGCGTTTTAAACCAACCTTGCCCGGCCCGCTCCACGGCATAGGTATTACACCCAGAAGATGCAGGCCGACAACAAAGAATACCAGAGCAACAAAGTAATTGCCGTAGCTGCCGACATCCCCCATCATTCTGCCGAGGGCAGCGGTAACAGCTCCTATCGCACCTATTGTAATTAAAATACCGACTGCAAAAAGGGTCGATATGATAAAGGCCCGTTTAGTTGAGATGCGACCCTGTTCGTCGATAAAGCCCACTATCAAAGGAATACTTGCCAAGTGGCAGGGACTGAGCAATATGCTCAAGATGCCCCAGATGAAGGCGGCAGTTAGAGCTATTGCAGGCGTGCCCTCAACAGCGTGTGTCAGCGTTGTAAAAAGTTTTTCCATTCGCTATT
>DAOUVA010000439.1 GCA_030667885.1 Phycisphaerae bacterium | reverse complement strand
TGTCCCATGGAGTGATTGTCTGCTTAAGGCCGGAGTTTTCCGTGCTCGAACCCATCGCAAACTCATCCATATTTGCTTTGCCGACTATTACGGCATCGGCGGCCAGAAGTTTTTCAACAACCGTAGCGTTGTAGGGTGAGTGGAAATTTTCCAATATCTTCGAAGCACAGGTAGTAGCTCCGAAAGTGGTGCACATATTGTCTTTTATCGCGACAGGGACACCTGCAAGCTGGCCTACGGATTGGCCCGCGGCTATGCGTCGATCAATGTCCGCGGCTGTTTCCAACGCCATATCGGGATAAGTGCTGATATAAGCACCAATGATTGGCTCAAGCTTATCTATACGCTTAAAAACAGCTTTAGTCACTTCAAGGCTGCTTATTTTTCCGGCCGCGATTTTATCGCGCAATTCCTTTGCACTTAGCTCTTCCATCGTTGAAAATCAGATTATTTATTCTTGCTATTGTTTACTATGTTCGAGGAACCAGTCATAAAGTTCCTGATTATTGTACGACTCGGTCCATGAATCATGGCCGGCGTCGGGATAGATTGTGAATTTGACGTCTCCGCCACGTTTTCTTATGGCATTAACCATTTCTTCGGATTCTTCGAGCGGGACCACCTGGTCTTTTGCTCCGTGGAAAACCCAGATGGGTATATCTTTCAGTCTCAAGGACATTATACGGCTCCCGCCGCCGCAAATAGGCGCTATAGCGGCAAAGCGTTCGGGATAAGCGGAGGCCAGGGCCCAGGTGCCATACCCGCCCATACTCAAACCCGTCAGATAAATCCTGTTCTTATCAACCTTATACCGGGCCGAGATATCATCCACAAGATTTATGAGCACTTCAACTTTCTCCGTCCACCAATCGCCTTCAGGACACTGCGGAGAGACCACGATGAAAGGAAAATCCTTTCTGTTTTTGACTATCTTCGGCGGGCCGTGTACCTTTACCTTGTTCAAAACACTGCCGCGTTCACCGGCACCATGCAGAAATACCATCAAAGGCCAGCGCTGCCGTTTTTTCCCGTAGTCTTCCGGCAGAAAAAGCAAATAATTACAGCTTACAGTCGTTGTTATTTCCTTTTCAAACTTCTGGGATTGCTGAGAGCCCGGCGGAACTGAGTTCATTTTCTTCTCCATCTGTGCACAACCAATCAAAAACAAAGACATAAACAAAGAACATATTAAATAACTCGCCTTCATGTTCTAATACCTCCAAATCCGTTTTAAGACTTTATTTTACGCACCGGAACCATCATCCAGTATTTTCGGCACTTTGAAAAAATCATCATCCCTCTGGGGTGCATTAGCCAAAACCTTCTCTGTGCCGAGCGACTCTTTGGCTGAATCTCTGCGCAAAACATTGCTGACCGGCAAACAATGCGCCAACGGCTCAACACCGGTTGTGTCCAGCTCATTCATTTTTTCGACATACTCAAGGATTGCGCTTAATTGCCCTGTAAATTCCTGAACCTCGTCTTCGGTTAATTCCAACCGGGATAATTTCGCGACTTTTCTGACCTGGGTCTGGTCGATTTTCTTTGCCATTTTCAATCCCCACCGAAAGAAAAAAAGCGAGGCAGAATCCGCCCCGCTATAAAGAAAATACTTGATAACATGCTTTGTCAGTCAGCGGCCTTTTCGGTGGGTGTGTAATCCCGCTTTGGTGGCTTCTGCACAAGACCCATACGAATTGCTTTGGCTGAGACTTTAATCCTGCAAACCTTGCCGTTAACAACCGCTCGAACTCTTTGTATATTCGGCTTAAACTTTCTTTTGGTGCTGCCGGTTACTCTTTTACCAACACCGCCAAGATATTTAGCCTTACCACGCCGGGCTATACTTCTGCCCGATATTGTTCGCTTGCCCGTAAAAAAACATTCTCTCGACATTAAATACGCTCCTGTTCTAATTTTAACTTCAACGCAGGACGGGGCTCTACCCCATCGAAAACGCTAAATATATAATATTCCATAAAAAATGCAAGTGTAAACCTTATATAATTGCAAAAAAGCCTTTTCTATCTCAAAATCCCTTTTTTCCAAAGGATTGCCCCTTAATTCCGTTGGTTTTGCAGTTGCGCGGATTAAAAAGCACTTTAACAATAAACGGTGATGTTTTCAGGTCAGGTCAATTGCCTTTTTTCAGGACAGCTTCCAGTACTTTACGTATTTTGGGTGAATTCGGATCTAACTGTAAAGCGGTGTTAAGCTCTTTTATAGCCTCGGGCCTATCGCCCTGCTTGTCCAATAGAACGCCAAGATTACAATGGAGAATCGAGCTGTTCGGGACAAAAAGCACACCCTTACGATATACTTTAATACTCTGGTCAATTTTGCCCTGCCTGAACAGTATCTCAGCCAGATTGTTATATGCCAGCATGTGAGTCGGCTGTAATCGCAGCGTTTTGTAATAATATTCTATAGACTCATCAATCCTGCACTGCTTATTGTATGCCCATGCCAGGTAGTAATGCGCATCAATACAGGTGGGTTTGATTCGTATAGCCTCCTGGTATTGAGCGGCAACTTGATCAATATCCCCCATTCCTCGTGAGGCCGCCCCCAATGCGGTGTACACTATATAAGAATGCGGCAACAACTGACGCACCAGCCGAAACTGTTCGGCCGCACTCTTATAATCTTTCAAACCTTCCGTTAATAATTTTCCATATTTCCAACGCAGGCGCCAGTCTGAAGGTGATTTCTGAATCGCCTGACGATACTGCAGTGCAATATTGTCAAGGGCTTCGGAAGCAAGATACCTTTTCATATCCTCGATATTTTGCTCCATTTGTCTTACACGCTCCTGCTGGTAAAGCTGGTTGGTAAACGGCGGTTTTTTTATAAAATCGTTTAGGACCTTATCGGCAATCTGGTATCTATCCCAACCGGTATACGCCAGGCGTTGTGCACAATCGTCTTCGGTTAATATTTGGTGATTATTAGCCTGCTGAAGTTTAGCCAACTCCTGAGGAAGTATCTTTTCTACTTGTTCAAAAATCGTTTTCGCAAGAAAATAATTACCTTTGAAATTCAAAGGTACATGCTCATAAAACAGCTCCCAGCCCGGAATTGCGTTGGGGCTGTTTTTTTCAAAAACCTTAGCTGTGTCCGTCAGGAAAATACCTTCGGCGGTCTTATCTCCGGCTATGTCACGAATAATGTTATTAATCCGCAAATCAGCGCGGAAACGAAGCGTGTCCAGCTCACGTGCTCGAATATATCTTTCCCGGGCTTTTTCATATTCGGCGACAGCCCAATAGCATCGTGCCAGCCGAAACTGCAAGTCGGCGTAATGGTCATCAATCTTTGCGGCTTCCAAATAGCTTTCAACAGCATCGGCATAATTACCCTGTAATTCGTGTTCGGTGCCCTTCCGGAAAATATCGTCCCACTTTTCCATCTCTGTTGGGGTCAAATCCGATCTATGCAGAGATGCGAATGGCGGGTTATCTTTCAGGTTGCTTCCTACGGTACAGAAAATCGTCTTGCTACCACTTTTTAAGGCGGTTCGCCTGATATCTTTTAGGTTTTTTTGGAAATTGCGATAAACCGCCTCCAAAGGAGGCGTATCGGCCCGTACCTGATTGTCGAGAAACATCCTCAAGCCGCGCCAGACTCTGGGAGTATCTTTTTGGGCACCAGCCAAATCGGCCAGGTTGGTTAAGAGCTGCCCCAGTCTTGTCGCTTTAATGGCAATGGCGGTACGGATGACAGACAAATTAGCCAAAGGCAGAGTATATACAGTTCCAGCACTATAAGGCCCGGTAACTTCGTTGTTGCCAAGATATACGATAAACAGGTCAGGGTCGTGCCGAGCGCAGTCTTTTGCTATTTGCAGAACGACATGGGAATTGATGGCCGTCATCGCGGTGTTGATAATTTCAAAGTTTACCGCCGGATATTTATCGTGCAGCATTTCCTGTAGAATCCGCC
>DAOUVA010000425.1 GCA_030667885.1 Phycisphaerae bacterium | reverse complement strand
TACAATGCGCCGGTCGGGCAGGTTGAAATGCACTGGCCGCACAACTCGCAGGTTGAGTCATTCAACGGCATATCAAAAGCCGTCGTAACCTCCACACTGCTGGCCCTTTCCTTGAACGTAAGGGCACTGTCCATTTGAATCTCTTCGCATATCCTTATACATCTGCCGCAACGTATGCACTTGTTCGGGTTGTATTCAATAGCCTCATTGCCGGTTGTGTAATTGTCCTTTGGCTCACCGATTACCGGCAAATTAAAACACTCATCGCTGATTTGATATTCATAACCATACTGCTGAAGCTTGCAGTCTCCGTTTTCATCACACGTTGTACAAACCCCACGGTGCTCATAAAACAAAAGCTCAAGAATTGTTTTTCGTATCTCGCGAATCTCCTCGGTGTCTGTCCGGACAACAATTCCGTCGGCGATTTCAAAAGTACACGCCGGCACAGGGCCTCTCTGACCTTCTACTTCAACCAGGCACAGCCTGCACGCTCCGGTTGGTTTAAGCCGAGTATCATAACAAAGATTCGGAATCTCAATACCGTTCTCGCGGGCAAGTTCTAAAATACTCTGCCCACTTCTGCCGGTGTATTCTTTCGCGTTTATTGTAACTTTAATTTCGGACATTATCCTTGCCGTTATTGTTATCTTTTAACAGCCTCAAATTTGCAGACATTAAAGCACTGGCCGCATTTGATGCACTTTTCCTGCTCGATGATGTGCATTTCTTTTTTCTCTCCGGTTATCGCACCAACCGGGCAGACCTTAAGGCAGGCCCCGCAGCCGACACATTCTGCTATAATTTCATACCGCAGTAATGCCTGACATACACCTGCCGAGCATTTTTTGTCTTTTATGTGCTCTGTATATTCATTTCTAAAATTGCCGATGGTGCTTAACACCGGATTTGGCGCGGTCTGGCCAAGCCCGCAAAGAGATGCCTTCTTTATATTTTGCCCCAGTGTTTCAAGTTTATCAATATCTTCCAGCTTTGCTGTGCCCTGGCATATTGAGATAAGAATATCGAGCATTTTTTTCGTGCCTACACGACACGGTGTACACTTTCCGCAGGATTCGGCCTGGACAAATTCAAGAAAATAACGAGCAACATCAACCATGCACGTATCATCGTCCATCACTATAAGACCGCCGGAACCCATTATCGCGCCGATCTGCTGAACGCTGTCATAATCTATTTCACAATCGAGATACTTTGCTGGTATACAGCCTCCCGATGGCCCGCCCAGTTGCGCTGCTTTAAAGTTATGGCCATTTTCAATACCCCCGCCGATGTCAAAAACGATCTCTCGAAGTGTTGTCCCCATCGGAACTTCCACAAGACCTGTATTATTAACCTTACCGGCCAGGGCAAATATTTTTGTCCCTTTACTTTTCTCAGTACCTATAGAACTGTACCACTTTGCACCTTTTTTCAAAATAAGAGGGACATTGGCAAAAGTTTCGACATTGTTGATATTTGTGGGCTTGCCCATATACCCACTTTGGGCCGGGAACGGAGGCCTCGGCCTGGGCATGCCGCGATTACCTTCAAGCGAACCAATAAGGGCCGTTTCTTCACCGCATACAAAAGCACCGGCTCCTATACGAACCTCTATATCGAAATTAAACCCTGTCCCCGCGATGTCATCACCAAGTAGTCCCAATTCACGAACCTGGCCTAATGCGATATTGATATGCTCCACCGCTATCGGATATTCAGCACGAACATATATTATTCCTTTAGCTGACCCAATTGCGTAAGCTGCGATAATCATTCCCTCGATAACCCTGTGCGGGTCACCTTCAAGCAATGCTCTGTCCATAAAGGCCCCGGGATCGCCCTCATCTGCGTTACAGATAAGATATTTTTCTTCGCCGGATGCTTTACGGCAGAAATTCCATTTTATTCCCGCTGGAAAACCTGCCCCGCCCCTGCCTCTAAGGCCGGATTCGGTTACTTCGTCGATTACCTGCTGAGGCTTCCTGTTCGCCAAAACATTGACAGCAGCTAAATATCCACCCGCAGCAATTGCGTCATCAATCTTTTTGGGGTCGATTCTGCCGCAGTTTTCCAGAACTACTCTTTTCTGCTTCTTGTAAAAATCTACATCCTTAATGCTGTTTACACTTACCTCGCCGGCGGCTACATTTAAACGCTCAACAGCCCGGCCTTTATCAATGGTGCTGGATATTATTTCATCGACATCATCAGGTTTAACCCTGCCGTAAAGATAATCCCATGGTTCGATAAGAATTAACGGAGCCGCGGCACACATACCTATACACCCTGTCTCCACAACAGCGACATCATTCTCAAGAGAAAGCTCTGCGAGTCGTTCCCTGAATTTCACCGCAACTTCCTGAGCCCCCAAAGCCCGACAGCCGGTCATGCATATTAGCACCCTGGCTTTATACTGTTGCCCGCTCAATAGCTCCTGCTGTAAGTCTTCCAGGTCCTGTATGGATTTAATTTTTTTGCTCGGCATGTTAACTATAACTTTCGAGTATGTCCTTGATTTTACTTGCACTTAGATGACCGTAGTAGTCGTTGTTGACCATAATCACCGGCGCCAGAAAACAGGTACCAAGGCAGGCGACTGTTTCAAACGTAAAACGCATATCTTCTGTAGTCTTTCCAGGTCCAACTCCCAAATACCTGCTTATCGCGTCTATAAGCTCCGAACCGTTTTTGACATGACACGCGGTTCCGCGGCAGCATCTTATTGTATGGCGTCCGTGAGGCTCGAGATGGAACTGCTCATAGAATGTCACCACGCCATATATCCGGCTGGCTGGTATGCCGGTTTTTTTACTAACCTCAAGCAGAACATCAGGCGGCAGGTAACCATATTCCTTTTGAATCTGCTGTAAAATCGGGATAAGGTCGCTGTCATTGGCAATCTGAAAAGGTGTCAGTATGCCATCTAACAACGCCATGTCCGAAGAAGATTCTTTGCCCAAATCCATATCCGTTTGACTCCCCAACACCGGAAAACATCAGCCATTTTTTAAGGTGGGCAAATTATAAGCTCCCTGGGCGGTTATTTCAAAGTAAAATTGTGACATCCAATATTGAAAGTGACTTTTTGCTTTGAAAGCGGAACTTATCTATTAACCCGAGCCTCTATCAGGAAACTATCGTGCCGCCTGCGATGATATTATCGTCGCTGTCATAAAGCACGAGTTTTTGGCCTGGAGATGGCGCAAACTGTGGCTGGTCAAAATCGACCGCCATATCGTTTTGGCCAACATCGATAATTTCGCAAGGCCGAGGGTCACCATATGAACGAATCTTGGCGAAAACCCGATTTTTAGTAACAAATTCTTCGGGTATGAGTACATTAATACTGCTCGCTTTTATAGTTGGTGTGCTGACCTGTTCCCTTGTTCCCAACGCAATCGTGTTTTTCTCTGCATTAATTCTGCCCACATAGAGGGGACTGCCGCCTGCAAAGCCGATTCCGCGTCTTTGGCCAAGCGTGTAATTTGCGATTCCCTTATGCGTTCCGATTCTGTTCCCTTCCATATCAGTAATATCACCACAACTGTCCGCCTGGTCCGGCAGCAAAACCTGGCGATAATCCCCTTCGCCTGCGAAACACAACTCCATACTTTCCGGTTTGTCATGAACACTTAGCCCCAGTTTTTCGGCAATGGAACGGATGTCGGATTTAGTCGATTCGCCCAGAGGGAAGGATATCCGGGACAGTTTTTCAGCAACAATGCCGTATAAAAAATAGCTCTGGTCCTTGGCTCTGTCTTTTGCACGAGCAAGCCGGGGCAGGCCATTGGTTTGAACAACGCGCGCATAATGACCTGTAGCAAGATAACTGATTCCAAATTCGGACTCCAAAAAATCCCACAGCAATGAGAACTTCAGCAATGAATTACAATCAACACAGGGATTCGGGGTCTGGCCTTTTGCATAGGCCTGGCGAAACGGCTCTAAGATAAGTTTTTGGAAAGCTTTGGTAACATCGACAAAGTGATGAGCTATGCCCAATTTGTTACAAACAAATGCGGCATCGACTCCACAGCAGCTTCGATTATTTGGGCTACACGGCACAGGAATATTCATTGTGATACCCAGAACATCCCAGCCCTGTTCGGCCAGAAGGTGTGCAGTGACACTGCTGTCAACTCCACCGCTCATTAAAATCGCTATTTGTTTTGATAGCTCTTTCTTAGGCTCCCAAGGCAAAAACAGAGGCGGTAGCAACTTGATTT
>DAOUVA010000316.1 GCA_030667885.1 Phycisphaerae bacterium | reverse complement strand
TGCCTGCTCGCGGTCGTTGAGCAAGTTATGTGACAGCGCCTTACCTGTTTTTGGTTCAAGTCTCCAGAAGTGCAGTCCGCCATCCAAAAACATCGACCTGCCCGCCAGACAATACAAAACATCATTCTGGATAAGCACACTGCCGTGAGCCGGCCAGACAGACTCCACCTGTTCGAACGACATCAGGCGCTGGTCCATCGGCGCTGCGCGGAATCGCCATACAAGAACGCCGTCTTGAGCGGCAAGGCAATATATATACCCATCCGCCGAGCCGAACAGCACTCGTCCCTGATAAATAGTCGGCGGCGAATCGACCCGCCCGCCGGTGGTATAATGCCAGAGCCGATTTCCCGAATCGGCGTCAATTGCATAAATCGTATGAGCATCCACTGAAGCTATGAAGACCTTGCCCCCGGCAACTACGGGGCTGGTCAGTTTTCCTCCTATGTCGGTTCGCCATGCCCGTTTGAGCGCAGCCGGAACGGCCGTGTTCGTACTACCGCTGCGAGCCGCATCGTGGCGGTACGTAGGCCACTGTCCTTCGCTCGCCCGAGTGGAAATATTTCTATCAAACGCCGGGCCCTTTTCAAGGCGGGGTGCGTTTTCCGCACGCTTAGGAACGCGCGGCCCAGCCAGGGCCGGGGCCACCGCGTTGAAACCGTACAGTTTGGACTCCAGGTAGCACGCGCAGGGATGAGGCGGATTATATAACATTCCGTTGGCGGGCATGATGCCATATAGACACGCGCCCCGAACCCAGTGATGCGGAATCCACTTTTCATTGCGCACGTCTATGAACTCGATCCCTGCCCGTGACATCAGCAGGTAGTTGTCTGTGGCCTTGCCCCGATAGCAGCGGTGATGAAACCAGTAAGTCTCGACGTCAGGTGGAAACTCACTTTTTACCACTCCTGTAAATGGATCTCTGCCGGTGAAAACGCCCGCTGCCCTCCCGCTGGTTGTTTCTCCTGTCCATACCAGACCGTTGGCAACGAGCAGATCTTCGGGTGACCTGTAGCCGGACGGAGGATGATAGGCCTTCCAGAGAACTTCGCCATTTTTGGTCGATAGCGCCGTCATAGTATCCTTGCCGGACGTGTACCATGAGCCAGTCTGCAAGCCTGCGGTCTCTCCGCCCGAGAAGAGCACCACGCCTTTATATACCACGAGTATCGGGGAATAGAACGAACGGATTTCCCCGGCCCAGCCGACCGGCTTGGAATGCCACATCGCGTCTCCGGTCTTTCGGTCGAGGCAAACAATGCTCCGGCTGTCGTGGAAGAAAACACCCCGGCCGTCTGCCGCTAATGTCACAGGCAGGACGCGATGTTCGGCCTCCCAAAGGACATCTCCGCTGCCTGCGCTGATTGCCATAATTTCCCTGGGCTCCTCGTTCCAGAACTTTCCTCTGGACGCCTGGGTAATCTTCTTTAAGTTGGAAAGTTCAAGTTTTCCCCCCTGCTTATTAACCAGCAGAAACAGAACACCTTCTGAGAGTATTATCTCCTCAGTGTTTTCGGTCCCCTCATACGTTCGAATGGTTTTGCCTGTCGCTGCATCGAGGGCCGTAACCGGCGAGTCGATACCGAGCGTAGCATATACGCGCTCGCCGACCGCTACGAGGCGGCGAGGCAACTGTGCCGGCCCGCTCTTGAGCGGCCAGAGATGAGTGAACCAGGTATCTATCCGCCGCTTCCAAAGTATAGTACCATTAAAGGCATCCCTCGCTATCAGCGACCACTCCGGCGGAACCAGGATCGATGCGCGCGGCGCCTCATCGAAGATATAGAACACCCGCCCGCCGGTCGTAACAGCCGCACTTACACTCGACATTCGGTCGTGGTGACGCGCGTATCTCGGACTGCCTATCCATTGCATCCGGCTCGGCGGAGCAATGACCGTATCGTGCGAGACGGCGTTGTTCGATGCATCATGCAGATAATGCGTCCAGTCGTCCAGCTCTTTCGGACGCGGCTTGACTTTCTTTATCCACCAGCCGCCTTTCTTTATATACGCCACACCATCAGGACACAAAACCCGCATAACTTCACTTTCTGGAACAGCGCCAAGATTTTCCGATACCACCAAGTTCACAAGGTTATCGATATAAGGAAGCCGTCTTCCTTTCAACAGGTCAACCGACACCTTGCCGTAAAGATTAAGCGAGTGGATATATTCGCGGGCCTTTTCCAAATTCTGCTGCTCTTTATCAAGGCCCTGTACTAAATAACTCTCGTTAGCGCGCAGTGCCGCGGTCAGTTTTCCGTCGCCGCAGCCTATATGCACTATCAGGCCGCCTTTAATGTCACATGCGTTGAGAATCTTCCTGGCCTGCTCTTTTGCACTAAACGGCTGGGCTGTCACTGAGGATGAAGTCACGAGGATTGCTAAAACAAACGTTAAAAAAACGCAGAATTGTTTCTTACACCTGTCCACGGTCCTGCCTCCTGATTATGTTGTTTCTGAAATATTTTCCCACCTGATTCCGATTTTACGGGATGCGTATCCGAGCTCTTTAAGATAATCGCCGTAAGACATCATCCAGTGCGAATCGCGAACTTCCTTTTTCAACTTCTTCCAATCACCCTGAATTTCCACGTCCTGTTGGGAACGGCATATATCCAAAAACGGGTTGCTTTTTACAACACCCTTAAAACCAACCCACCGGCCGGAGCTGTATTCAGGATCAACGAATGTCACTTCCTGTCCTTCCGGTATTTCCACCTTAGGCGCCGCACCGTATTCGGATTCAAAATGCGTCAATATTTTAGCCGGCTCATAGCGACTCCCATCCATTCGGCGCGGAGCACTGCAATGAGCACAGGTCACTATCCCGTTGTGTGGAAACGTTGAGTTATGAAGAAACACGGGTTTGCCCGTTATATAATGCAATAAAATCCCCGATGGTATCACAACAAAATCCGACTCACAGAAAGCAAGCATTCCCTCATCATTGAGCAGGCCGAGAGTAAGACAGGGAGTTGTCTGAGCTATCGGAATGACAGTGGACATACAATTCTTGATTGTGAACGCGGACGCATCATTTTCTTGCATCAACTCCTTGAAGACACAATATAACAGAAAAGTTTTAACCATAAACTTCTTGTCCGTCATAAGAGTTGTGCCGGGTATAGAAACGTACTTTTCCACCCACTTTTCAGCTTTTGAAACAAGATTGCGGTCTTTTTGGATACTCTTAATACGCGGAGCTGCATCATTATAGCCGATTTCTATAATCTCAATTTTATATTTTTCACGAGCAACTTCCGGGGCCTTCGAGTCATACTTTCCCCATGGACCGCCAAGAGCAACAATCCTTGAGCCGACAAAATTCTTAAGCCCGTAAAGGGCCCGCAGCCTCCAAAGAAGCTCCCCCGTATCATCAACTACAACGTCATCTACGTGAACTCCCCCATGATTAAGGCAATTATTTTGCTCCGATTCGTTTTCATCTGTCTTCAGATACCTGACGCTAAGCGCCTCATACCAGTAATAAGTCGAGCCGGAACGATGTCTGACAAATATTATCGTGTCTTTGTCTTTTTCCTTTGCAAAACACGCCCTGAGCAAATCACCCGAACCCGTAGCCGGATAGACAATGATTACGTCATAATCATTCTTATGTACCTTTAATGCCTCTTCGACCGTTTTAACTTTAACAATCGGCAGCACTTCGATGGGAAAATCAGCTTCGGAAGACAACGACTTCAGTTCATTTGTTATCCTTTTCGCCTCCTGGATTGACGCCTCTTCGGTTTGTACGTCGCCCCATGATTTCCAGGAAGTTGCATGCCTTCGCTGGGAAACTTTATACATAAGAATCGGCTGGACTTTTAATTTTTCCCCTGTGACTATATATGGTTTATCGGGATTCCATTCTTCCACTTTCCGCCTGGCAAAAGCCGGAGCACCAAGACCCAGAACTCCACCGGCAATACTCGCTGTTGTTAATCCTACGAACTCTCTCCTGTTCATACAGTTACGACACATAATAACCTCCTTCAGTTCAACCAACGTGGATTTTCAATTTCTCGCCCCCTTTGATACCAAATTTAACCGAGAAAAGCAACTATGAAGATATATAACTGTTCCACAGGAAATAATAGAATCTTCGCCAGCAATTATTCGATTCCAGGGCAGTTCCGAGAGGTAAAAAAACGACAGAAACCATAATTTGTGTGAATTATTTTTTTCAAAATCTCCCGCAATTCGTGTAACATATCAAAATACAGTTTTAGACCTTGTTATTGGTAAGTAATCAAAAACGGATTTTTGGAGCACTCAATGAAGCGTAAAATTCTACTTTCAGCATTATTACTGACAACGACCGTTATCGTCGGCTGCAGGAGCCGGCAAAGGGCCAAGACCCCTTACGATCAACCATTGCTGCCAGGCCAGTCGGCACTAAGGAAAATAACGGACCCTTATGAGATTCCCGATTTTACGATGGCCTGCTTCGATCTGGCCGAGGTGCAAACGGGGATAGACCGCAGCCTTAACTATCTGCGGAAACCTTCCAGCCGGCAATTCTTTCCTCTCGGCGATGTTACCCACACCAGAGCGGTTGACAGCCTGAAAGCATTCGCCGAGATGATGAATTCACGTTTGACCACCAGAAGTATGAACGAGGCAATTCGAGCAAAGTTCGATGTCTATATGTCCGTAGGATGCGATAACGTCGGGACAGTGCTGTTCACGGGCTATTACACCCCGATTTTCGACGGCTCTATGACACGCACCGAGCGCTTTCAATATCCGCTTTACAAAATGCCTAAGGATTTAATGAAAGGCCCGGACGGCGAAACCCTCGGCCAGCGCGGCTCCGGCGGCGTGGTTACACAATATCCGCCACGGGCTATAATCGAATCGACAAAAATGCTGGCCGGTACCGAGCTGCTTTGGCTGAGCGACCCGTTTGAAGTGTATATCGCCCATGTTCAGGGCTCGGCGAAGATAAGACTGCCCAATAGCAAACTTATCACCGTAGGCTACACCGCCAACAATGGACATGATTATCAAAGCATTTCCAAAGAACTCGTCAATGACGGCAAAATAAGAACCGACCAGCTTAGTCTAACGGCGATGATAGCTTACTTCAAAAGCAACCCGAACCTGGTCGATACGTATGTCTGGCGTAATCCGAGATTTGTTTTCTTTAAAATTCAGGACGGCGAACCTCGCGGCAGTCTCAACGAGCAGGTAATCCCTTTAAGGACTATCGCCACCGACAAGGCGATTTTCCCCAGAGGGTGCCTGACTTTCATCTCCACACGTCTCCCGCAGGAATCAGCCGGAACGGTTGCCAACCAGTTCTACAGCGGTTTTGCACTCGACCAGGACACCGGTGGAGCCATACGCGCTCCGGGCCGCTGCGATGTCTATATGGGCATAGGCGATCAGGCGGGCAAATTAGCCGGACAGACTTATCAGGAAGGCAAACTATACTACCTGTTTCTAAAATCGACCGAGCCATCCCTTTTTTATAACAGATAACCCGGCTAAAGGAGCTTGAAAATGATTAGGAAAATTCTTCTATCGGTTATTTTGATTTTTGTTGTCTTTATACTAATCGGCTGTCAAACTGCCGAAGGACTAAAGGGTGATGCTATATTCATCGGCGATAAAACCACTGAAATACTGGATAAATAAATCATGTCAGAAAATTTAGACCGGCGCAGCTTTATAAAGAAATCCGTCATCGCCTCAACTGGTGCCGGACTTGGACTGTCTCTGGAAGAGAAAATCCTTCTCGGCAGACAAACCGCAAAAGCAAACAGGGCCGAACG